>JAKLLI010000166.1 GCA_023150195.1 Azonexus sp. | reverse complement strand
AGGACAAGGCCGAGCGGGTGGCGCATTACACCCGCAACCTCAACAAGGAAGTGGACATGATCGCCCATGCCTGTGGGGTACCGCATGCCCGGGCGCTGCGCCGCGAACATGTGCGCATCGTGCAGCCGAACGGTCAGAGCATGGCACTGAACGCCTTGTACCCGTATCCGGCGGCGAATTCCGCCGCCTGACCTTGCCCTTGGGCAGGGCTCAGTCGTCTGCCATGACCCGGTTGCGACCCGCCTGCTTGGCGCGATATAGCGCCCGGTCGGCGCGCTCGATCGCATCATGCAAGCTTTCGTCGGGGCGGCGTTGTGCGAGGCCGACCGAGACGGACTGTTCGATATGCAGTTCGTCGTGCGTCATGGGCGTACCGCAGGCACGCAGGCGCAGCCGCTCCATCACCGGCAGTGCCTTGCAGGCATCGGTATCCGGCAGAATCACGAGAAACTCTTCGCCGCCATAGCGGTACAGGCGGTCCTGCGGGCGCAGGCTGGCGGCAAAGCGTTCGGCCAGTTGGGTCAGTACCCCGTCGCCCACCGGATGTCCCCAGGTGTCGTTGACGCGCTTGAAGTGATCGGCGTCGATCATGGCCAGCGCCAGAGGGCGATCGACCGCTTCGCCCGATAATTTGTCGATGTCGCGCTCGAGTGCGGTGCGGTTGAGCACGCCGGTCAGTTCGTCGATGTCGGTGAGCGCGGTGGTGATGCTGGCCATCAACTGATCGGCGGCATGATCGAATTCATACATCGCACCAAGCACGGCCACATAGCGGGCTTCGGTGAGCCGGGCGGCAGCCGCTTCGTCGAGCGCAAGCCTGACCAGTGCCAGCAACGCGTCCTGCCGGTCAATCAATTTTCGGTAGTGGCGGTTGTCGGCAATAGTGTCGGCAGGCGGCATGCTCAGCCAGTTGCGGAAATCGAGATGCAAGACCGGGTCGACATCTCGGTAGGGGGATTTTTCGGACCCTGGAAATTGCACATGATAGAAAAAGCTGTAACGCCCCTTGCGATGGAGTAGCAGGCTGCGGCGAAAAGCAGCCTGAAATTCGTGGGAGGCCGCATTGGCGGATTTTTCTTCATGGGTCATGAGGGGCTTCCGTGCTGGGCTTGCCGCTGGGTCAGCGAGGCCTGTTTGCGTGACAGGGGCGGTCGGTAAGGGAGTGATCCGCGCAGGCAGGCCGGACTGCCACGGGCGCCGCTGGCCAGGTAGTCCACCCGCAGCGTGTCACGGGCATGCGCTTCGGTCAGGCCGAGGCAATCGGTGAGATAGCGATACAGGGTGTCGACCAACTGTTCTGGCGACAAGCGGTGGGTACTTTCCAGCGTGCGATGCAGCCAGTCGGTCAACGCCAGAAAACGGGCAAAAACCGGGGGGAGTTGGGCATCGCCGCAGGGGGTCGTCAACAGCAGGGCCAGTGTCTGCGGAAAGCGGCCGCTGTTGGCAATCAAATCCCAGTAACGGGCGAAGCGGGTAAAGCGTTCGACGGTGGCGGCATCGATGCTGCCGGTTTGGCGAATGGTGTAGGGCGGTGCTTTCGCGTAAACCATGCCGAAGCTCAGGCTGTGACGGTCGATGGGTGTGCCGCGCAGGCGTTTGAGGATGCCGAGCTGAATTTCGTGGGGCTTGAGCGCGTACAGGCGATCAAAGCCTTCGGCAAAGCTTTTCAGCGTTTCGCCGGGGAGGCCGAAAATCAGATCGGTATGCAGGTGCGCCTGCGAGTGGTCGAGCAGCCAGCGCAGATTGGCCTCGCTCTGCGCATTGTCCTGACGCCGGGAGATGCGTTGCTGGACCTCGGGATTGAAGGTTTGGATGCCGATCTCGAATTGCAGGGTGCCCGGTGGGAACTGGACGATCAGGGTTTTGAGCGCTTCGGGCAGATGATCCGGGATCAGTTCGAAGTGGGCAAACACGGGGCTCTCAGGGGCTTCGGCCAGGCGATCGAGAAAGAACTGCAGGATGCGGCTGGAAACGGCGGTGTTGAGATTGAAGGTCCGGTCGACGAACTTGAAGGTCCGCGCGCCCCGCGCATACAGTTCAGCCATTGCCGCCAGGAAGGTGTCGAGCGGAAACGCCCAGGCGGTCTTGTCGAGGGCGCTCAGGCAAAACTCGCATTTGAAGGGGCAGCCCCGCGAGGCTTCGACATAGATCAGCCGTTGCGCCAGATCCTGATCGCTGTAGCCGGCATAGGGCAGGGCGATTTCGGCCAGTGCCGGCTGGCGGCCGGCAATCACCCGCGCCGGTGCCGGGCCACCGTCGCGCAGCTTGCGGCAGAGTTCGGGAAAACTCAGATCGCCCCAGCCGGTAATGACATGGTCGGCCAGTTGGGTGATCGCTTGCGTGTCCACCTCATGGCTGACTTCCGGGCCGCCGAGCACCACTTTCAGTTGAGGCCGCCTGGCCTTGAGCAATTGGAGCACGGCCAGGGACTGCGTCACATTCCAGATATAGACCCCAAAGCCGATGATTTGCATCGTCTCACCGGGTTCGCCCAGGGTGTCGAGCAGGCTGTCCACAATCTCGGCGGCTGGCCGGGCAATGGTGAATTCGCAGAGCGCGGTCGACGCGGATAAATCGCCCATATTGGCCAGCAGGTAGCGCAGGCCCAGCGAAGCGTGGATGTAACGGGCGTTGAGGGTGGCGAGGATAATCGCCGGCTTGGCCGGTGACTCAGCCCCAGGCATGGCCGGCGATCCAGGCGTTGAATACGGCGCGTGCGGCGTCGATGATTTCACCCGCCGTCAGACCGATGGGGCCGACACCGTGGTGCCACAGGTGATCCGCCGCTGCGCCGTGCAGATGCACTGCAGCCAGCAGCGCCTGTTCCGCCGGCCAGCCCTGCGCCAGCAGGGCGGCGATCAGTCCACAGAGGACATCGCCCATGCCGGCGGTCGCCATGCCGGGGTGGCCGGTCGTATTGATCCACCAGCGACCGTCGACCGTGGCAATCACGGTGCCGCAACCCTTGAGCGCCACCGGTGACGCAAACCGGCGCGCCAGTTCAATGGCGGAGAGGATGCGGTCCTGCTGGATGTCGCTCACGCTGCAAGCAAGCAGACGGGCGGCTTCGGCGGGGTGCGGGGTGAGGATGGCCGGTGCCGCCCGGTTGAGCAGATTGCCCGCCAGATGGCCGTCGACCGCGAGCAGATTGAGGGCATCGGCATCCAGCACGAGGGGGAGCGAGGATTCGAGCGCCTGATTGACGTACTGGATGGCTTCCCCGGTTTGACCCAGCCCCGGACCGCAGACCAGCGTCTGCAAATCGGCCTCAAACAGGGTGTCGACCGCACGCAGCATCAGTTCGGGCTGGAGGGGATCGACCGTTGGTGCATCGGGGGTCAGCAAGCCAAGATAGACGCGGCCGGCGCCGAGCTTGAGCGCGGCCCGACCGGCGAGCAGCGCGGCACCGACCATCGAGTGACTGCCGCCCAGCATCCCGACGCTGCCGAAACTGCCCTTGTGTGAATTACGCCGGCGCGGCGTGAGCCGATCGGCAAACAGGGTGGTGGTGATGACGGAGCCATCGGCCGGCGTCTCCGCATCCGGCGCGATGTCCAGCGTGGCGAGGTGAATCTCGCCGCAATGGTCGGGGCCATCGGCGGTCAACAAGCCGGGTTTCCCGGAAATGAAGGTGAGCGTGTGCGTGGCCGCGATCACCGCGCCGGGAACGCTGCCGGTGTCGGCATTGAGTCCGGATGGGCAGTCGAGTGCCAGCAAGGGACAGCATTCGCGTTGGGCGAGGGCATTGGCGGACTGGATCAGGGCGACAATTGACGCATCCGGCGCCCGGCTCAGGCCAATGCCGAAGAGGCCGTCGATGATCAGGCACCAGCGCGGCTGCGGGGGAATCGCGCTCAGGGTTTCACCGCCGGCGGCACAAAAGCGCGCATAAGCCGCCGCCGCATCCGGCGGCAGGCGGTCGGGGTCGCCGGCCAGTACCACGCAGACCTCGATTTGCCGTTCGCGCAGGACACGTGCGGCTTCAATCGCATCGCCACCATTGTTGCCGGGGCCCGCCAGCACCAGCACCGGGCCGGCGCGGTCAACGCGCACATTGAGGGCAAATTCGGCCGCCGCCAGCCCGGCGCGCTGCATCAAGGCGCAGTCAGCGTAGCGTTGTTCGAGCCGACGCAGGGTGGAGGCAAGGCACAGTTGAGGCGTCATGGCGTTGCGTTTCAGGCCGTATGGCGGGCGTGCCGGCGCAGGGCGGCGATCAGTTGCCCTGGATTCAGCGGCTTGGCCAGATGGTCGACCATACCGGCGTCGAAACAGGCCTGCTTTTCTTCGGGCAGCGCATGGGCGGTTTGCCCGATGACCGGCAATTCAGAATCAATTTGATGAATGGCGCGGGTCGCGTCCAATCCGTTCATGCGCGGCATCTGGACATCCATCAGGACGGCGGCGAAGGCTGGCCCGGTGTTGTCGCGCACGCTGGCAACGGCATCTTCGCCATTGGCCACCATCACCACACTGGCGCCGGCGCTGCCGAGCATCTCCATCAAGACTTCCTGATTGAGCGGAATGTCTTCGGCGGCCAGAATCTTCATTCCCTCTAGGGGCGACTCGGACGGAATCTCCGCATCGGCTGCCGGCGGTGTATCGGTGATTTCGGTGAGCGCCAGCAGCGGCAGACGCACTTCGAAACAGCTACCTTGACCGGGGGTGCTGGTCAGCTGAATGCTGCCGCCCATCTGACGGACAATGTTGTTGGTGATGGCCAGGCCAAGGCCGGTGCCGCCGAAGCGGCGGGTGGTCGAGTTGTCGCCTTGCTCGAAGGGATGAAAGATTTTTTCAGCCTGTTCCGGTGCGATGCCGATGCCCGAATCCATGACCCGCAGGACGAGCATTTCGGCATCGCGACGGGCGTCGACCGTAATCATGCCGGCTTGGGTGAATTTGACGGCGTTGGACAGGAGATTGAGCAATATCTGCCGCAAGCGCAGCGCGTCACCCAGGCA
>JAKLLI010000165.1 GCA_023150195.1 Azonexus sp. | reverse complement strand
CGTCCACTCCGCCAACCCAACATTTAAGCCTTGATTCATCTCACAGGATGCAATCAAGGCTTTTTTGTTTTTTTAGTGTTCTGCTGATGGCTTGGCACCAGCCGCGTATGGCTGCCTTGGCCTCAGCGATGCCTGGCCGGTGGGGCGCTGAGCGTTTCCCGTTCGTTCAATTCATACGCATCGGCAACATAGGCCGGTCCTTTCATCAGCATGACGATGAAGGCGGCAATGCCGACGGTCAACAGCGCCGTCCAGTGCAAAATGATCAGGCTGATCACATAAATGTCCGTCGTGGTCACCCGCAATGGGCTGGCTTCGTCGGCGAACAGTCGCGCCAGGACCGAGGGCACCGCAAGCCCTAGCGTACCGAACAGAAAGGTTTTGGGCAGCCAGCGCAATACCATGCGTTCCGCACCAGCAGGGATAGGGGTGAAACCGGGTAGTTGTTTGAAGGGATTCATCATTAATTGTCCTGAACGAAATGTCGATATTTACCCGTGGAAAAGACTGCTACGATAATATTGCGGCTGATGGTTTTTTTGTCCAGGACAAAAAGCTTTTATTTGGTTTTTTCGAGGCTTGTTTATGATGACCTTGCGCGCGTATTGGCTTGCCCCGCTATTGGCGTTGATGCTCTCGGCCTGTGCCTTGACACCGCCCACGGGTCTGCGTCCGGTGACGGGGTTTGACATCAATCGCTATCTGGGGTCGTGGTATGAAATTGCCCGCCTCGATCATTCATTCGAGCGTGACATGCAAGCCGTGAGCGCGACGTATGTGGCGCAGCCCAATGGCAGTGTCAACGTCATCAACCGGGGCTACGACACCCGGCGACAGGGCTGGAAGGAGGCGCTTGGGCGGGCCTGGTTGATCGGTGATCGCGGCACCGCGTCATTGAAAGTCTCGTTCTTCGGCCCGTTTTACGGTGCTTATCATGTGATTGCGCTGGACCCCGACTATCGCTGGTCCCTCGTTACCGGATCGGATCGCGACTATTTGTGGATATTGGCAAGAGAGGCGCATTTGCCCGATGCAGTTCGTGATGATTTGATCGCGCGTGCCAAGGCCATGGGATTCGCCACGGAACGCCTGATCTGGGTCGATCACACGCTTTCGTATTCGCCGCAACCCGGCCGCTGATAACCATGGTTTTCCGAAAAAAGTCGGCGTTGCCGAGCAAAATCTGTTTGTCCTGCGGTCGACCGTATCATTGGCGCAAAAAATGGGTGGCGGTGTGGGATGCCGTGCGCTATTGCTCGGAGCGCTGCCGACGACAGCGCCGGGTCAAGCCATGACTACGTTGCGCCTGATTCTTGGCGATCAGCTGAATCCGCAACACAGCTGGTTCTCGGTGCCGGATGACAAGACGGTTTATGTCTTGATGGAGATCCGTCAGGAAACGGACTATGTCCGGCATCATGCCCAGAAAATCATTGCCATTTTTGCCGCCATGCGCGACTTTGCCCGGCAGCTTGGGGAGGCGGGTCATCGTGTCCATTACCTGACGATCGACGATCAGGCCAATCGCCAGTCGCTGCCGGCCAACCTGGACGCATTGATGGCCTTGTATTCAGCGACGGCCTTCGAATACCAGGCGCCGGATGAGTGGCGGCTGGATCAGCAACTGGCGGACTATGTGAGGCAATGCAGCATTCCCGGCCGCATGGTCGATAGTGAGCATTTCTATACCCGTCGTGACGAGGCCGCACAGTATTTTGCCGGGCGCAAGCAGTGGCTGATGGAACATTTCTACCGCCAGATGCGGATTCGCCACGGCGTACTCCTCGCGGGGCCAGGCAAGCCACTGGGCGGCCAGTGGAATTTTGATCACGACAACCGCAAGCCCTGGCCCGGTTTACCGCGTGAGCCGGCGGACTGGCGCAGCGAGCACGATCATGCCGCACTTTGGGAAAGCATCTGCCGGGCGGAGGTGGACAGCTTTGGCGAGCCCCATGCGGCCGATTTTCGCTGGCCCTTGAACCGCGATGAAGCCTTGCAGCAGCTGGCCAGTTTTGTGACCGAGGCGCTGCCCCATTTTGGCGATTTTCAGGATGCGCTGACCTATCGTGCTTCACGGCTTTTTCATTCACTGCTCTCGTTTGCGCTCAATACCAAAATGCTCAATCCGCGCGAGGTGATCGCCGCAGTGCTTGCTGCCCATGAAACCGGCCGGGTGCCGCTGGCTGCCGCCGAAGGCTTCATTCGCCAGATTCTGGGCTGGCGAGAATATGTGCGCGGGGTGTATTGGGCGCACATGCCGGGCTATGAGACACAAAACGAGTTCGATCACCAGCTGCCGCTACCGCCCTGGTTCTGGACCGGTGACACGAAAATGCGCTGTTTGGCGCACGCCATCGGCCAATCGCTCGAACAGGCTTACGCACACCACATCCAGCGCCTGATGGTGATCGGCAATTTTGCCTTGCTTGCCGGACTGCATCCGGCTGCCGTGCATCGCTGGTACCTTGGGGTGTATGTCGATGCTTTCGAGTGGGTCGAATTGCCGAATACCCTGGGCATGAGCCAGTACGCCGATGGCGGCCGGCTGGCCACCAAGCCTTATGTGTCGAGTGCGGCCTACATTGACCGAATGAGCGATTATTGCAAGGGCTGCCATTACGACAAGCGCGCCCGTGTCGGCGAGCGCGCTTGCCCGTTCAATGCCCTCTATTGGGATTTCTTTGCGCGCCATGCCGGGCGTCTTGCGGTCAACCCGCGGCTGGGCATGGTTTACCGCCAACTGGCCGGCTGGGATGGGCAGACACGGGCGGCAGTGCAAGCACGGGCCAGCGCGTTGCGGGCAGATCTTTCAGCCTTGTAGGCAGCTTCGCTGATGCCTTTGCTGCGTCTCGGCAGGGCGAGGAGGCTCCAACTCAGCGCGTTGGGGAGCCCGGTGTCAGCACGATTTCCTGCACGATTTTCCAGGCACCGGCCTCTTCCCTCAGATGCAGTTCCTTGTGCGTACCGAATTCGGAAAAGCTGGGGATGGAGAAATCCTGAACGAACTGAACGACATAATTGCTTTCGTCTTTCGCCGTGATGCGCACCTCGGACATGGTCAGTGTCATGCCGGTCTGGCGGGGCAGCCGTTGCTGCCGTTGTTTAACCCATTCGGTGCGCGCGATGCCGCCCGGCGGCACGAAGGCATCGGCGTAAAAACCGAGATAGGCGTCTACATTGCGCTCGCGCCAGGCCTGTTGCCAGGCGTTGAAGGTGCTTTCCACGACAGCGTAGCGAGAGGCCGCACGCGATTGGGCCTTGATCGCTGCCGAGTCTGCAACGGGGGCGGGCGCTTCGGGTGCGCTGGCCACGGGCGCCGGCGCGGCTTCGCTGGCCGGGATTGAGTTGGCGATGGGGGCGGGAGCAGGCGCAATCTCGCTGTGGGTGATGGGAGAGGGGGCGGCAGGCGGTGCGATCGGTGTGGCGGCCGGCAGCGGCTTGCGATCAGCCGGGGCTTTGATAGCCGATGGCGCCTGAATGGCATCACCGATGCCAGGTACTTGCCCCAACATGACCGTGAACCCGAGCGTCATCAGGGCCAGCGTCAAAATCAGCAGTCCGGGGTAGCGTTTGCGGTTGCTTTCGCGCCAACCCCTGTCTTGTTGGGGCGAATGGGTGAATTGTTGTCCGAGGTTTTTCAGGGATTTCAGCATCGGTTCGGTCGGATTCGGTCAGTGATCAGCGTGTATTTTCGGCGATTTCTGGGGGGAAGGGGCAGTTTTCCATGCTGCCGGCAAGGGACGCGGGGCGTCTTGATTGCGGGCAGGGTGGCTGGCGGCGAAACGGGCGATTTGCGCCAGCCGGTCGGCATGGCCGGGATGGGTGGCCAGAAAGGCGGGGGGCTGCGGCAACTTATGCGCCGCATCCAGATGGGCGAAGAGGGCATCGGCGTCGCGCACGTGGCCATAGACCCGATACACCGCGTTCAGGGCGTCGGCATCGGACTGGCTTTCCTGATCGCGGCTGAAGGAGAGCAGCGGCAGCATGCCCATGCCACCCAGCCACTGCTGAATGGCCGCATCGCCCAGGCCCGACAGACTACTTAGCGCCAGGGCCACGGTAAACCCGCGGCCCATGGCCATGATCGGATGGCGGTGGCGAACGTGGGCAATTTCGTGGGCGAGTACCATCGCCAGTGCGTTTTCGCTGGGCAGGATGTCGATGAGGCCCTGAAAGACCAGCACATGGCCACCCAGCGTGGCCATCGCGTTGACCGTGGCGTTGTCGATGTAATGCACCTGGATGCGCATGCCCGGTGGCAGGTCCATCGCTGCCACCAGCGTGTCGGCCAGGGTTTGCAACTCGGCCTGGCGAGCCGGATGCGGGTTGGCTTGGCCTTGCGGCCAGTGGCGCTCGATGCGGCTGGCCAGGGCCTGTTCCTGACTGAAAGGGATGAAGCGGACGAGATAGCCGGCGGCCAGCGAAAGGGCGAGGACGAGCGCAAGCAGAAGGGCGGAAATCCCGCCGAGCAAGAGGGCGAATTCCTTCAGCGGATGCGTCGGCGAGACATTGATGCCTTCCGGCAGGGTCGGATTCTCGTACTCAGGCATGCGGGCTGTCCGGACGGATGGCTGTGCCGTAGGCCAGCACTTCCACCGAACCAATTTCGTTGCCTGCGCCTTTGTAAATCGATGAGGTTTCGAGGCGGATGTTCCAGATGCTCTTGGCGCCGCAATCACGCGCCTCTTCCTTCATGCGCAGGATGGCTTCGCGGCGGGCGCGTTCGAGCAAGGATTCGTAGGCGCTGACACGGCCGCCGATCAGGTTGCGCAAGCCGGCGACAAAGCGCTTGAAGTAATCGATGGAGATCACGACACTGCCGCAGACCAGCGTCGCCTCGACCGGTCCCTGTTCCGGGAGGCGCTTTTCCGTAAAGCAGAGGATGTGGCGGAATTGCCGTTCACGCAGCATGATGGAACGGAAATGGCGCTTTTCGGCCAGTTGACCGAAGACAAAGCCCAGCACCATGAGGACCAG
>JAKLLI010000164.1 GCA_023150195.1 Azonexus sp. | reverse complement strand
TTGCAAGGCGAGCAGTACGATCAAAAACAATCCACGAAACAGTTTTGCAATCATCGCTGCCCCCCATTAGAACGATTCGGCTTAGTTTATATGAATTACAACAGCATTTCTGGCGTCTGGCGATGAAGGGCTGCAGTAAGCGATAAGCATCATTCCCTCCTGTTTCCGTAAGGCACACGCGACTCAATCCACCCCCGTCATGCTCGCACTGGCAGCACGCCGTTGCATGCGACACGCATGCTTTTCAAAGATTTTTTGGCGTTGACCGACGCAGCAGCACAACGCGCTACTGGCTGATGCCCCCTTGGGGCACCCATTTCAGCAAACGTTGCGAGCGCGGATCAGCGCACACCCGCCGGCGGTGCCGGCGGCTTGCCGGGAGGCGGCGGGGGAATGGCGGCGTCCGCGGCACGGACCGGCGCCCGGCTGGAGACCAGATTACCGGAGACGGGGACCCGATGGCCCTTGGCGTACATGCACTGGATGTAGGCGTTGTCGTATTGGCGCTGCGTCCCGATTTCGGAACGTCGAGCGGCGTCGCTGCCCGAGGTACTGCCAGCAATCAGCCCGACACCGGCGCCAACGGCTGCACCCCGGCTGTCACCGCCAATTGCAGCACCGGCCAGCGCCCCCACGGCGGTAGCCACGGCGGCGCTGGTCATCGCCGAGTCACGCTGAGCCTGCTCGGCGGAGCGGCCACCAATCTGGCGGAAAGCATCCTCTTTGCACCACGCCTCATCGGCGCGGAATTGCTCAATGCTTTGCCCGGTGCCCGGCAGGACCATCACACTCGGCCCGGTGGGAATGCTGGTGCACGCGGTCAACACAGCCAAGGCGGGTAAAACGGTAATGAGATATTGTGTCTTCATGGCTTTCCGACCTCGCTTTCCGGCAGCGGAAGCACACGCTCCCAGGCTTCCGGACAGGTTTTGACATAGGGGTAATAGCCCTTGGCGCTGGCGCAGTAATACCAGTAAGCCTGAGCAGCAGGCTCGGCGTTGGCCGGTGCCGGTTGTTGTTCCACATACACCGGCGGTGGTGCGGGTGGCGGCGCGGGTACGACCACAACGGGCGGCGGGTAGTACCAGGGCGAGGGATACCAGATGGGTGCCGGCGCAAACACCGGCCCGACAACGACACCAACCCCAACGCGGGGTCGATGCGCCCAGGCGTTGTTCCCCGCAAACATGAGGCACGCGGCAAGCCCGAGGGCGAGCAGGCGGCGGAAAGTTTTCATCGCAAGACTCCTTGAATCGTCGATATCACGATAACCACTTTCCCGCCGCCCGGCGAAGCGGAATTGCTACAGTTTGTAAGCCGCGATCAGAGCAGCTTCATCTTGCGTGCGGCTTCGCGCAGTTCGCCCCGGAAATCCGGGTGGGCAATGGCGATCAGCGCTTCGCAGCGCTGGCGGGCAGTTTTGCCCCGCAATTGGGCTACGCCAAATTCCGTCACCACGTAGTTGATGTCGTTCTTGCTGGTGGTGACATGCGTCCCCGGTGTCAGGGTCGGCACAATGCGCGAAATGGTGTCGTCCTTGGCGGTCGACGGCAGCACGATGAAGGCCTTGCCCCCATTGGAACGATTGGCGGCGCGCACGAAATCTGCCTGCCCGCCGGTACCTGAGTAGGGCTTGAAGCCCAGGCTTTCGGAACCGCACTGGCCCATGAAGTCGATCTGCATGGTGGCGTTGATGGCGTGCAGGTTGTCGTTCTGGCCCGCGATATACGGGTCATTGGTGTAGTCAACCGCGTGCATTTCCAGCGCCGGATTGCGATGCATGAACTGATAAAGCTTTTTGGAACCCAGCGCGAAAGTCGCCAGCATTTTGCCCGGATGCAGATTTTTGCGGCGATTGGTCACCACGCCGGCTTCCACCAGACTCATGATGCCGTCACCGACCATTTCGGTATGAATGCCCAGATCCTTTTTGTCGGTGAGTTGCATCACCACGGCATCAGGGATGCCGCCGTAACCAATCTGCAGCGTGGCGCCGTCGGGAATCATGTCGGCCACGTATTTGCCGATGGCTTCCTGTACCGGCCCGATTTTCGGCAGCCCGACTTCCAGAATCGCGTCGTCGCTTTCGCACAGGGCCGTCACCTGTGAAATGTGAATCTGGCAGCCGCCGTTGGCGAACGGCACGTTGGGGTTCACTTCCAGCACCACGGCACGGGCCTTTTCGATGGCGGCCATGGTGTAGTCGGCGGCCAGCGCCAGCGAGAAATAGCCATGCTCATCCATCGGCGAGGCCATGGAGAACACCACTTCCGAGGGCAGGAGGCCCCGGCGCAACAGGATGGGCAATTCGGAGAAGTAGGCCGGAATGAAATCGATCCAGCCTTCATGCCCGCCGGGACGGGAGGCACCGCTGTAAAAATAGGCGGTGTGACGGACGTGGTCCACCGTATCCGGATCGAAATACGCGTATTTGCGCACCGGCAGGATTTGCGAAATCTGCACGTTGTGGAAATCGCAACGAGCATCCGACAAGGCGGTCAGCAGCGCGGGCGGTTCGCCCACGGCGGTCGGCACGATAATGGTGTCGCCATTCTGAACCACCCGAATGGCTTCGGCGGCGGACATGCGTTTCTGCTGATACTGGGCTTGCGCGGACATACGGTTCTCCTGAAATTATTATGGGCGTCGAAAATGATCGCACAGCATTCTGCGGGGAAAACTGAGCAGGATCAAATCGCCATGCCTGCTGCATTGCAGCAATCAGGACTTGCGGTTGCTGCCTGCCACCATGCGGATTTCAAACAGGCGGCATTCCAGCGGCCCGTTAAACAGCGGGGTCTTGCGACTGGGCTTCAAGCCCACCAGCTTGGGCAGGCGCAGATCCGCGGTGTAGAAAAAGCAGTTCCAACCGGCCCAATGGCGCTTGAGCGCGCTGCCCAGCTGCGGATAAAAGCGCGCCAGGTCGTCCTGTTCACCGATGCGTTCGCCGTAGGGCGGGTTGGTGACCAGCACGCCGCTTTCGTTCAGCGGGGCGATTTCCAGCAAATCCCCCTGGTCGACCGTGACCACGTTGCCAAAACCGGCTTCCTGCAAATTGCGCCGGGTGGCACGCACGGCACGGTCGTCGATGTCCCAGCCGCGAATGTCCATGCGTTCGGCAGGCTTTACACGGGCCTCTGCGGCGGCGCGAATGTTCGCCCAGGTGAGCGCCTCGAACTTTTTCAGCAACTCGAAGGCAAAGCCACGATCCAGACCCGGCGCACGATCCAGCGCCATCTGCACGGCTTCCAGCAGGAAAGTGCCGCTGCCGCACATCGGGTCTATCAATGGCATGCCGGGTTCCCAGCCGGACAGCTTGAGAATCCCGGCGGCCAGATTTTCCTTGAGCGGCGCTTCCACGCTGGCCTTGCGGAAACCGCGTTGCCACAGCGGTTGACCGGAGGTGTCCAGATACAGGGTGCACATGGTGTCGGTGAGAAACACGTGCACGCTGACATCCGGATTGCGCGTGTCGATATTCGGGCGCTCGCCCAAATCCTCGCGGAAACGGTCGCACACGGCATCCTTGACGCGCAGGGTGACGAAATCGAGCGACTTGAGCGGACATTTGATCGCCGTCGTCACCACCCGCAGGGTGCGCGACACGGCAAAGTGATTGGGCCACAACTGACGCACCGCCAGCCGGTAGATGTCGTCTTCCTTCTGGTAGGGGCCGGTGACGATGTGCCAGAGAATCCGGGTCGCGATCCGCGACTCCAGATTGGCGCGGTAACACACCGACCAGTCACCGGAAAAATGCACGCCGCCGTGGGTCGGCTTGAGGTCTTCGGCACCGACTGAGCGCAACTCGTCGAGCAACAGGGTTTCCAGCCCACGCGGGCAAATCGCAAAATAAGTGTTCATGTCAGAAAGGCTTGAGAACAACGAGGAAGAGGACGATCAACAGCACGATCACCGGGATTTCGTTGAAAAAACGGAACCAGACGTGAGACTGGGTATTGGCGCCATTTTCGAAACTTTTCAGGAGTCGACCGCAATACCCGTGATAGACGGCCAAACCAGCCACCAGTGTGGTTTTGGCATGCAGCCAGCCACCGCCAAAGCCATAGCCAAACCACAGCCACAGGCCAAAGGCGATCGCCAGCACCCCGAGCGGGGTCATGAACTTGTAGAGCTTGCGCGCCATCAGCAACAAGCGGTCACGCTCGGCGATACTGTCCGCAGGCACCATCGCCAGATTCACGAAAATGCGTGGCAGGTAAAACAGGCCGGCAAACCACGAAATCACCATCCAGATATGTAGCGTCTTTACGACGAGCATGCGTTTCTCCTTGTGAGCGCGTCGGCGATCCCGGCATCCACCGTCGGGTAATCGAGGCGCAGTTTCAATTCCTGCTTGAGGCGGCGGTTGCCGATACGGCGCGATTCGCGCATGAAGGACATTTGCAGCGGCGATACCTGCTGCGCAAGTTCATCGCGGGTCAGGCGGGGCGGACGGGGTAGCGTGAACGCATCGGCCACCCGATCAAAATACTCGGCCATCTTGAGGTCCGAGTCATCCACTGCGTTGACCACCCGGTTGGCCTGCCCGTGGCGGACGGCGGCGAGACAGGCCCGCGCCAGATCGTCGGCATGAATGTGGTTGGTGAACACATCGTCACGGTCGACCAGCGCCGGCAGGCGATTTTCAAGACGGCTCAATGGCAGGCGATCATCGGCGTAAATGCCGGGCGCACGCAAGATGCAGATACGTACGCCGTTTCGCCCGCCCCAGTCACGCAGCGCCTGCTCCGCATCGACCCGGCGCCGGGCACGGGCACTCTCGGGATTGAGGGCGCGTGTCTCGTCGATTTGCGCGCCGGCACAATCGCCGTAAACCCCTGTCGTGCTTACGTAAATCAGGCAGCGTGCTAGACTTTCGCCCTTGCTCAGGGCGGCCAGCAGGCGACGGGTACGCAGATCGCGCGACCCTTCTCCAGCCGGTGGCGCCAGATGCTGGATGACCTCGGCTAGCCCCCGCAAACGCTTCAGGCTGCGCGGATCGTCGAGGTCA
>JAKLLI010000163.1 GCA_023150195.1 Azonexus sp. | reverse complement strand
AAAACCGGAATGAACTGGAATCAAAGGTGCGCGGGGCAATGATGAAAATACAAAATCGACCAAAACGGGTTATGTCCTATTTCAGGCATCGGAAAATCCAATATGCCGCGTAATGAACCTATTGGATTGCCGGGTTAATAGCGTTGTCGGCTTCACTGCATTTGAACCTGTTGTGCGTGCTGAATACATCGACTACTTCATTCAGGCCGCGCGAACTCGCATTGAGGCATATGCACCAGCAACGGCCCAAAAGAATATCAACCTCGAAACCTTGGAGAACTTGGTTGTTCCTTATTGCTCACGTGCGGAGCAAGAGGCGGTGCTGTGTGAACTCGAATCCAAACTCTCCGAAGCCGACCAACTCGACCAAACCCTTGCCACCGCGCTGCAACAGGCCGACGCGCTGCGCCAGTCCATCCTGAAAATGGCTTTCTGCGGTCAACTGGTCGAACAGGACAAAAACGACGAACCCGCCACCGCCCTGCTCGAACGCATCCGCGCCAGGAAATCGAATGGCATTAAAAAGCCTGTCAAACAGAGAAAACCCGGCTAACGTACTGGTGTTATATCCAGTTATTTGCCAAGGCCGATCATGCAAACCCAAACCACCGCCCAATCCCCGATTGCCATTTATCAAGCCGCCGACGGCAGCATTTCGACGGAAGTTCGCCTTGACGGTGAAACTGTCTGGCTGACGCAGGCGCAACTGACTCAGCTGTTTGGCCGTGAGCGTTCGGTCATCACAAAGCATCTGCGCAATGTCTTTGCCGAGGGCGAACTTGAGGCAAATTCAGTATGTGCAAAATTTGCACATACTGCCGATGACGGAAAAATCTATCAGGTTGAGCACTACAACCTCGATGTCATCATCTCCGTCGGCTACCGCGTCAAATCTCCCGAAGGCACCCGCTTCCGCATCTGGGCTAACCGCGTCCTCAAGGATCATCTGGTGCAGGGTTACACGCTGAACCAGCAGCGGCTGGCGCAGCAGCAGGAGAATATCCGCCAGTTGGAGCGCACACTGAGCTTGTTCCAGCAAACCTTGATCGAGCAGGCCAGCCTGCCGGAGGCGCGTGGGCTGGTGAATGTGATCGCCGGTTATGCGCGCACCTTCGTGTTGCTCAACCAGTTCGACAGCGAGCGCCTGCCGCTGGGCGATTTTGCGACGACGATTCATTACGAAATCCGTGAGGATGAGGCGCTGGCCGGGGTTGCGGCGCTGAAGGCGGACATGCTGGGTCGCGGCGAGGCGTCGGAATTGTTCGGCAACCAGAAGGACGGCAGCTTTGCCGGCATTCTCGGCAACATCCTGCAATCCTTCGGCGGCGAATACCTGTACCCGAGCATCGAGGAACAGGCGGCACATTTGTTGTATTTCGTGATCAAGAACCATCCGTTCTCGGATGGTAACAAGCGCATCGGCGCTTTTCTGTTCATCTGGTTCCTGCAGCGTAACCGGCACCATTTGAAGTCGGATGGCGAGCTGAAGATCAACGACAATGCGCTGGCGGCAATTGCGCTGCTGGTGGCGCAAAGCGACCCGGCGCAGAAGCAGTTGATGATTCATCTGATCATGAATCTGGTGCGCGGGTGAGCGCCGCCGTGCTGCCAACGGATGTTTGCTGCTTTCTTGATCCGGTTTTGATCCAGATCCCCGCTGTTATAGCCCAGCCGGGAATAAGTACCTATAAATCAATGGCCAAGGCTTCTTGCCCGGGTCAAAATTTCTTGATTGCTGTTTGAAAGTCTGACCCTAATGAACGCAACTGCATCCATCGTCTCCCGTGTCTGGAGCTTCTGTACCACGCTACGCGACGACGGGGTCGGCTATGGCGATTACCTCGAACAGCTGACTTACCTGATCTTCCTGAAAATGGCCGACGAATACGGTCGACCGCCGTACAGCCGCAAAATCGGCATTCCCGAAGATCTTGGCTGGTCCAGCCTGAAGGCGGCGCGCGGGGCGGCGCTGGAGGTGCATTACGTGACGGTGCTGCGCGAGCTGGGCAACAAGCCGGGGCTGCTCGGGCAGATTTTCACCAAGGCGCAGAACAAGATTCAGGACCCGGCCAAGCTCTCCAGGTTGATCGACATGGTGGATGAAACCAGTTGGGTGACGCTGGGGGCGGATGTGAAGGGCGACATTTATGAGGGCCTGCTCGAGCGCAATGCCGAGGATACGAAATCGGGCGCCGGGCAGTATTTCACGCCGCGCCCCTTGATCCGGGCGATGGTGGAGTGTGTGCGGCCGTTGCCGAACAAGACCATCGCCGATCCGGCCTGCGGGACAGGCGGCTTTTTCCTCGCCGCCTACGATTTCCTGGTCGATACCTATCCCGGCATGGACCGCGAGCAGCGCGCCTTCCTCAAGCACAACACCTTTTTCGGCAACGAAATCGTGGCGGGCACGCGCCGGCTGGCCTTGATGAACATGTTCCTGCACAACATCGGCGAGATTGACGGCGACAGTCCGATTTCACCCAACGATGCCTTGATTGCACCGCCGAATGAAACCTTCGATTACGTGCTGGCCAATCCGCCTTTCGGCAAGAAGAGCAGCATGAGCTTCACCAACGAGGAAGGCGAGCAGGAAACCGATGCGCTGACCTACAACCGTCAGGATTTCTGGGCGACAACTTCGAACAAGCAGCTCAATTTCGTGCAGCACATCAAGAGCCTGTTGAAGAGCACCGGCCGCGCTGCCGTGGTGGTGCCGGACAACGTGCTGTTCGAAGGCGGGGCCGGCGAGACGGTACGCAAGAAGCTGCTGGAAACGACCGATCTGCACACCATCCTGCGGCTGCCGACCGGGATTTTCTACGCCAACGGCGTCAAGGCCAATGTGCTGTTCTTCGACAACCAGCCGGCGCGCGCCGAGCCGTGGACGAAGGAAGTCTGGGTGTACGACTACCGCACCAACATTCATCACACGCTGAAAAAAAAGCCGCTGCGCTTTGATGATCTGGCGGATTTTGTGGCGTGCTACAACCCGGCCAATCGCCACGGTCGACAGGAAATCTGGCACGAAATTGAAAATCCGGAAGGCCGCTGGCGCAAGTTCAGCTACGAACAGATCGTCGCCCGAGACAAGACCAGCCTCGACATTTTCTGGCTCAAGGACAAAAGCCTGGCCGACCTCGACAACCTGCCCGAGCCGGACGATCTGGCCGGCGAAATCATTGAAAATCTGGAAGCCGGTCTGGCCAGCTTCCGGGCCATTGCCAACGCCTTGCAATAAGGAACTTTCATGCAAAACATCCTCATCATCATCCACGCGCCGCCTTACGGTTCCGAGCGCTGTCTTTCCGGGTTGCGGCTGGCGACGGCGCTGGTCGGGCAGGACGAGAAGCCGGCGGTGCGTGTTTTCCTGATGTCCGACGCAACCGTGCTCGGGCTGCCCAACCAGATCGACGGGGCGACCAACGGCCTGCAGGGCATGGTGGAAACGCTGGTCAATCATGGCGTGGATATTCGCCTGTGCCGCACTTGTGCGCTGGCGCGCGGGCTGGGCGAATTGCCGCTGATTCCCGGGCTGCAGATTGGTACCCTGGCCGAACTGGCGCAGGCCACGCTGGTGGCGGACAAGGTGATTACCTTCTGATGCGCTGCGGGCTACCGGGTAAAATCGCGGCTTTTCCACGGTCGACCCCGGATTTCCCATGACTTTTGCCGCTCTCGGCCTCGCCGCGCCCCTGCTTCAAACGCTGGAAACGCTGGGCTATTCAACCCCCACGTCGGTACAGGAAAAGGCCATTCCCGCCGTGCTGGCGGGGCGTGACCTGATGGCCGCGGCGCAGACCGGCACCGGCAAAACCGCGGCCTTTGCGCTGCCGCTGCTGCAAAAGTTGGCGGCGCTCGAGACGTCGGTAGGCAGCAACAGCGTGCGCGCGCTGGTGCTGGTGCCGACGCGGGAGCTCGCCGAGCAGGTGCATTCGGCCTTCCGCGAATACGGCGCCGGGCTGGCGGTGAGCAGCTATGCGGCGTATGGCGGCGTGAGCCTGAATCCGCAAATGATGCGCATGCGGCGCGGGGTTGATGTGCTGGTGGCGACGCCGGGGCGCTTGATCGACCTGTTCACCAAGAACGCGATCAAATTCCGCGAGTTGCAATTTTTGGTGCTGGACGAGGCCGACCGCATGCTGGACCTGGGCTTTGCCGAGGAACTGGCGATTCTGTTTCAGGCACTGCCCAAAAAGCGTCAGACCTTGCTGTTTTCCGCCACGTTTTCCGACGAGATTCGCAGTATGGCCAAGGCGCGGCTGCGTGATCCGCTGAGCATCGAAGTCAGCCCGCGCAATGCCGCGGCCAAAACGGTCAAGCAGTGGGTGGTGCCGGTCGACAAGAAGCGCAAGACCGATTTGTTCCTGTTCATGCGCAAGGACAGAGGCTGGCAGCAGGTGCTGGTGTTCGTCAAAACGAAAAAGGGTTGTGATGAACTGGTGGCCCGCTTGCAGGCCAAGCAGATTCCGTCCGACACCATCCACGGCGATCGGCCTCAGGCTTCCCGCCTGCGGGCGCTGGAAGCTTTCAAGGCGGGCGAGATCGAAGTGCTGGTGGCCACCGATGTGGCGGCGCGCGGGCTGGATATCGAGGGCTTGCCGCAGGTGGTCAATTTTGATTTGCCGCTTCAGGCCGAGGACTACGTGCACCGCATCGGGCGCACCGGACGTGCCGGTCAGGCCGGCGAGGCCATTTCGCTGGTCTGTGCCGATGAAGCGCCGCTGCTGGGCGCCATCGAGCAGTTGATCAAGCAGTCCTTGAGTCGTGACGAAGAGCCGGGCTTTGAGCCGCAGCACAATGTCCCGGCGACGGGGGGCGTGGCGAAAGCCCCCAAACCGCCTAAGAAACCCAAGGTGGGCGGGCGCGGTGCACCGTCCAACTGGGTGGGGTTTGACGATTTTCCGGCCAAGCCGGGCGGTGCCGCTCGCGGTCGACCGGGTGGCGGCGGCAAAAACCGACCGCCGGCACGCAAACCGCGCTAGGTCACCTTGGGCAGACTTGGGCCGCGCTGACCTTGGCGGCGCGG
>JAKLLI010000162.1 GCA_023150195.1 Azonexus sp. | reverse complement strand
GGGGCCCAACGCCCGCAATTGCACCATGGCTAACCACGTTGGCAATAGCACCACCGCGCCGACAAGCAATCCGGTGATACCGCTCAACGCCCATTTTCGACTAAGCCAGAAAGGGATCACGCCCAGCCAGAATGCGGTCGACAGCCCGTAAAACGCAAAAACCCAGCCACGATCCGGCGCAAACGCACCCACCCCGACTGCGGCGGGATCCATCAGAGAAAGCGCCGTACAAATCAAGGCCGTGACGACGCCCAGCGCGATCCGCGACCCGCCAGACCAGCCCAGCAAGCTGCCCCACTCCCAGGCAGCGATACCGATGAAAGCCGCGATCAGCAATGCCCAGCCAGACTGCGGCAGCCAGAAAATGCTGGGCAACAAGAGCGCCATCAGCGCCAGTGCCGTGATGACGCGCGTTCTAAGCATCGGTCTGCCCTGTCAGTTGTTCGCTGGTTCGGCCGAAACGGCGCTCTCGCTGTTGAAACGAGGCAATCGCCTTGTCAAATTCCGCGGTATCGAAATCGGGCCACAAGGTCGGCGTGAAATAAAACTCAGAATACGCCAACTGCCAGAGCAGGAAATTACTGATGCGCTCCTCGCCGCCCGTCCGGATGAACAAATCCGGCTCCGGCGCAAAGTGCATGGAAAGGTAGGGCTCAATGTCCCCTTCTTCCCAATTGCCTTGTTTGTCCGGCATGGCCTGAGCCAATTGATTCACCGCCTGCATGATGTCCCAGCGCCCGCCATAATTGGCAGCGATGGTCAGTTCCAATGCGGTATTCGTCTCGGTACGGGCTTCGGCATCGCGAATCAGGGCCTGGAGACGCGGCTCAAACCGCGACAAGTCACCCACGACGCGCAAACGCACGCCGTTACGGTCGAGCTTGGTGACTTCCTGCTCAAGCGCCTTGACGAAAAGCTGCATGAGCAAGGTGACTTCATCCTGCGGTCGACGCCAGTTTTCGGAAGAAAACGCGAACAGGGTCAGATAGCGAATCTTGCGTTCAAGACAGGCACGTACCATTTCGCGAACCAGCTCGACGCCCTTGGCATGCCCCGCCACGCGCGGCAAGAAACGTTTTTTGGCCCACCGGCCGTTGCCGTCCATGATGACAGCCACGTGAGCCGGCATCTGGGCGGACGGCGGGATGTGCCGCGTCGAACTGGAAAATAAAGCCATTCAGCCGGAACGGCTTAGACTTGCATCAGCTCGGCCTCTTTCTGGGCGAGCATCTTGTCAACTTCGGCGATGTAGCGATCGGTCAGCTTCTGGACATCGTCCTGGGCCTTGCGCTCGTCATCTTCAGGGATTTCGCCTTTCTTCAAGGCATCCTTCAAATGGGTATTGGCATCGCGGCGCAGGTTACGGATGGCCACCTTGGCCCCCTCGCCTTCGTGCTTAACGACCTTGATCATTTCCTTGCGGCGCTCTTCGGTCAACGCCGGCATCGGCACACGAATCAGATCGCCCTGGGAAGCCGGGTTCAAACCGAGGTCGGAGTCGCGAATCGCCTTCTCGACCTTTTGCAGCATGTTCTTTTCCCACGGCTGAACACCGATGGTACGGGCATCCACCAAGGTCACGTTGGCAACCTGATTGACCGGCACCATGGAGCCGTAATAATCCACCTGAACGTGATCGAGCAAACCGGTATGCGCACGGCCTGTACGAACCTTCAAAAGATCGTTCTTCAACGCCTCCAGCGATTTCTGCATCTTGCCTTCGGCGGTTTTCTTGAGTTCAGCAATCATGATTTATCCCTCAGCAATACACCAGCGTGCCCTCGTCTTCGCCACACACGACGCGCTTCAAAGCGCCGGACTTGAAGATCGAGAAAACGTTGATCGGCAATTTCTGATCGCGGCACAGGGCGAACGCCGTCGCGTCCATGACCGCAAGATTCTGCGAGATCGCGTCGTTGAAACTGATCCGGTCATACCGGGTGGCCGACGGATCTTTTTTCGGATCGGCCGTGTAAATACCATCCACCTTGGTCGCCTTCAGCACGATTTCTGCGCCGATTTCGGAACCCCGCAGCGCTGCAGCGGTGTCCGTCGTAAAGAAGGGATTACCGGTGCCCGCACCAAAAATCACGACCTTGCCTTCTTCAAGATAACGAATGGCCTTGCCGCGAATATACGGCTCGATCACTTGTTCAATATTCAGGGCCGACTGCACGCGGGCATTCAGGCCGATTTGACGCATCGCATCGGACAGTGCCATGGCGTTCATCACCGTGGCCAGCATGCCCATGTAATCCGCGGTGGCACGATCCATCCCGGTGGCCGTACCGGCCATGCCGCGAAAGATGTTGCCGCCGCCGATCACGACACCGATTTCGACACCCAGATCCGCAACCGCCTTGATTTCCTGGCAGATTTCGCCAATGACCCCCGGATTGATCCCGTAGGCATCGGTGCCCATCAGGGCCTCGCCGGAAAGTTTGAGCAGAATTCGCTTGTATTTGGGTGTCGTCATCGGCGTTCCTTCAATTACTTCTTGGCAGCAGCGGCAGCGGCTTGTGCAGCGACTTCGGCAGCAAAGTCATCCACCTTCTTTTCGATCCCTTCGCCCACCATGTACAGCGTGAAGCTGGCCACCGAAGCGCCCTTTTCCTTCAACAACTGTTCAATAGTTTGCTTGCCGTCAGCGGCCTTGACGAAAACCTGACCGAGCAGGGTCACGTCCTTCAGGTACTTCTGAACCGTGCCTTCAGCGATCTTTTCCAGCATGGCTTCCGGCTTGCCGGCTTCGCGTGCCTTTTCGATGGCGACGCGACGTTCGGTATCCAGCAGCTCGGCGGAAACGCCGGAGGCATCCAGGGACTTCGGCTTGGATGCAGCGATGTGCATGGCCAGATCCTTGCCCAGTTGCTCGTCACCACCAACCAGATCCACCAGCACGCCAACCTTGGCGCCACCGTGAATGTAGGAAACCAGCTTACCCTTGGCTTCGCAACGGACGAAGCGACGGATCGACATGTTTTCACCAATCTTGCCCACCAGCGCGGAACGGGTGGATTCCACCGTGCCTTCGCCCATCGGCAGTTCTGCCAATGCGGCAACATCGGCCGGGTTCTTTTCGGCAACCAAAGCTGCCGAGCCGTTGGCCAGCGCGATGAATTCGTCGTTCTTGGCAACGAAGTCGGTTTCGCTATTGACTTCGATGATTGCACCGGTCTTGCTATCAGCGGTGATGCTCACTGCCACAATGCCTTCTGCCGCGATGCGGGCAGCTGCCTTGGAGGCCTTGTTGCCCAGCTTGACGCGAAGGATTTCTTCCGCCTTGCCCATATCGCCATCGGCTTCAGTCAAGGCTTTCTTGCATTCCATCATCGGCGCGTCGGTCTTGCCGCGCAGCTCTGCCACCATACCTGCGGTAATTGCCGCCATATTTTTCTCCTGAACGTTGAAACAGGCGAAGCCTAGGGCTTCGCCGTTACAGACATGTGATTACTGTGCAGATTCGACGACTTCAACGAACTCGTCATCACCACCGGCGGCAGCAATGATTTCCTGAACCACCTGGCTACGACCTTCCAGAATGGCATCGGCCACGCCGCGGGCGTACAACTGAATGGCACGGGAGGAGTCATCGTTACCCGGAATCACGTAATCCACGCCTTCCGGAGAATGGTTGGTATCGACCACGCCGATCACCGGGATACCCAGCTTGCTGGCTTCGGTAATGGCGATCTTGTGGTAACCGACGTCGACCACGAAGATGGCGTCCGGCAGACCAGCCATATCCTTGATGCCGCCGATGGACTTTTGCAGCTTTTCCAGTTCGCGACGGAAGGTCAGCGCTTCTTTCTTGGACATCTTTTCCAGATCGCCGGCTTCAACAGCCAGTTCCATGTCCTTCAGGCGCTTGATGGAGGTCTTGACCGTCTTGAAGTTGGTCAGCATGCCACCCAGCCAACGCTGATCAACGAAGGGCGCACCGGCACGAACCGCTTCTTCAGCGATCAGTTCGCGGGCTTGGCGCTTGGTGCCAACGAAGAGAATGTTGCCGCGATTGGCGGCCAGCTTCTTCACGAAAGCCATGGCTTCGTTGTACTTGACCAGGGTCTTTTCGAGATTGACGATGTGAATCTTGTTACGGGCACCGAAGATGTACGGGGCCATCTTGGGGCACCAGAAACGGGTTTGGTGACCGAAGTGGACACCGGCTTCCAGCATTTCACGCATGGTAACGGACATGACAAAAACTCCTTTAAGGGTTGAACCGCCACCCGCCGGAAACGCCCGCCATGCTTGATTTTTGGCAGACACCCTTAATCGGCGGATGTGAGGATTGGATCGCGCACACCACGTGCACGACCATTTAACCCAGTCAGACGGACCGGGAAAAACCCGACGATTATAACAGGGAGAAGGCGCTTTAAAAAGCCCGGAAAGCTGCTCAGCCGATTGTTTTCGCGTTTTCCCCGCGGGCCAGCATCCGCGCCAGATAGGCGGACCAGCAGGGCATCTGCAAGGAAAACTCCTCCGTCAGGCGACGGCAATCCAGGCGTGAATTCTGCGGTCGACGCGCGGCAAGCGGATATTGGCTGGCAGGAATCGGCAAAACAGCGGCCGGACTCAGGATTACCCCGGGCTGTCCCTGCACCTGCTGAACGATCTGCTGCGCAAACTGGTGCCAGCTCACGGGATTCGCTGCCGCCACGTGATAGAGGCGTTGGTCGTCAGTTGCCATCGCCTGCCCGTAGTCCAACCGTGACAGGACCGTGCCCGTGACCGCGGCAATCAGCGCCGCCGGCGTTGGCGAACCGATCTGGTCAGCAACGACATTCAAGCTCCTGCGCTCATGCGCCAACCGCACGATGGTTTTGACGAAATTGTTGCCCTGTTCGCCAAACACCCAGCTGGTACGAAAAATGATCGTACGCCCACCGGCGGCGGCAACCGCCTCATCCCCCGCCAGTTTGCTGAGCCCATACTGACTGATGGGATGCGCGGGATCACCCTCGATATAGGGCGAAGCCTTTTCGCCATCGTAGACATAGTCGCTGGAGTAATGAACCAGCAGTGCTCCGCGCCGTCTGGC
>JAKLLI010000161.1 GCA_023150195.1 Azonexus sp. | reverse complement strand
AGAAAGGCATCCAGCTTGATCAGGTGGACGTCTTCGTCTTGTGGATAGATCTGCCAGATCATCGGCTTGCCGGCAAGCTGGCCGCGCACAAAGGAATCTTCGCCGCGCACGAAATTGAAATCGCATTGACGGAGCAGGGCGTCGTAATCGTCCATCGGGCGGAAAGGTACGGGTTCGATTCGTGCCAGCCCGATTTGCCACGGGCCATCGCCGCCCAGAAGGGATTGCACCGCGGCCAATGGTTTGCCAGGGGTGACCAGGCAGCGCACCGGTAGCGGCATCTTGCCCAGTCCAGTCAATAGCTCGGCGACCGGCGCGGTTTCGTAGCAGAACAGGCTGAAGGTCAGCACGTCGTTAGCCGGAGTCAGACTTGCCGGTAGCACGCTGGATTCATGCAGCAATCCACCGGTCGACCGCGAAAATCCGGGAAAAAAGAAATGCTTGACCAGTGGCAGCGACGGGTGAGGTGAGGCCATGCCGTGGTAGCCTTCCGCCCAAGGCTCCGCCGTCAGATATTCCAGATTGATCCAGCACGGGCGCGTTTCACGTTTGGCCATGGCCTGGATGTACGCAGGCGGCAGTTCGCAGGCGAACGCTTCGACCACGACCGATGCGGTGTGTTCGGCGACAAACGTCGGTCCCCAGTGACGGATTTCGACGCCCGCGACCTGCTGGTACGCCTGGTCGGGGCGGGCCTCGGGGCAGATTGCGCTGAGACTGGGCAGGTCGTCCACCCACAGGCGCACGGTTTTTCCGTGTTCACGCACGAGCTGGCGGGCCAGCCGCCAGCAAACGCCGATGTCGCCGTAATTGTCGATGACCCGGCAGAAGATGTCCCAATCTTGGTGCATGCCCAATCTTGGTGCATGGCCGACATGCTAACATCTCGCCCCATGTCTGCCTTTACCGACCCTTTGGCGTGTACCGCCTGCCCCCGCCTGGCGGCGCATCTGGCCATGATTCGCGAACGCGATCCCGATTGGCACGCCCGGCCGGTACCGGCTTTCGGATCGCTGGATGCCCGCTTGCTGGTGCTGGGCCTCGGTCCAGGCGAGCGCGGCGCCAATCGTACGGGCCGTCCCTTTACGGGCGATGTGGCCGGCGAGCTGCTTTATCCGGCCCTGCATCGTTTCGGCTTTGCCAGTTCACCGGCGCCGCTGGCCAATGACTGGGCCAATCCTGAGATGACCTTGCACGATTGCCGCATCACCAATGCGGTGCGTTGCCTGCCGCCGGCGAACAAGCCGACCACCGCCGAAATTCGTCAGTGCAATGGCCATCTAAAAGCAGAGTTGCTGGCGATGGGCTCCTTGAAAGTGATCATCGCTCTGGGCACGGTGGCGCATCAGGCCTTGTTGTGGAGCTACGGGCTAAAACCGGCGGCCTTCAAGTTTGGCCACCATGTTCGGCATGCCTTGCCGGACGGTCGCCTGTTGATCGATAGCTATCACTGCAGTGGCTATAACTGGCGAACCGGCCGTTTGACGCGCGATGCGTTTGAAGCTGTATTTGCCGAGGCCAGGACAATTCTGGGCTAAACGCGCGGTCGACCGTGACATTTGACGCAAAATCCTTTCTGGCCACGCTGACCGAGCTTCCCGGTGTGTATCGCATGCTGGGTGCAGACGGTGCCGTGCTCTATGTGGGCAAGGCCAAGAATCTCAAGAAGCGGGTGTCCTCGTATTTCCGCGACAAGCTCTCCAGTCCGCGCATCGCGCACATGGTCAGCCAGATTGCCAACATCGAAACCACGGCAACCCGCACCGAGGCGGAAGCGCTGCTGCTGGAAAACAATCTGATCAAGTCGCTGGCGCCGCGTTACAACATTCTGTTTCGCGACGACAAATCCTATCCCTACATCGTGCTGACCCGGGGCGATTTCCCTCGGTTGGGATTTTTTCGCGGCACACCGGATCGCAAGGCTGATTATTTTGGCCCTTACCCTTCGGCATGGGCGGTGCGCGACAGCATTCACTTGCTGCAAAAGATGTTCCGCTTGCGGACGTGCGAGGACACGGTGTTTGCCAACCGGTCGCGGCCTTGCCTGCTCTATCAGATCAAGCGTTGCAGTGGCCCTTGTGTGGAGCGCGTGTCGCCCGAAGACTATGCCGCTGATGTACAAATGGCAGCCATGTTCCTGCTGGGCAAGCAACAGGAAGTGACGAAACGTCTGACCAAATCCATGGAAGCGGCGTCAGCGCGGTTGGCCTTCGAGCAGGCCGCGTTGTATCGCGATCAGATCCAGTCGCTGCATCAGGTCCAGGAAAAGCAGTTTGTCTCCAGCAGCAAAGGGGAGGACGTCGACATCGTTGCCGCGGTGAAAACGGCGGATCTGCTGTGCGTCAATCTGGCCATGGTGCGTGGTGGGCGGCATCTGGGCGATCGGCCCATCTTTCCCGTGAATGCCAGCGATGTTTCGGAAGCGGATGCATTGGCGGCCTTTGTTCGCCAGCACTATGCGATTCACCCCTGTCCCTCACGTCTTCTGTTGAACGTGTTGCCGACTGGCGAGGAACTCGCCGAATGCGAAGCTGCCCTGACCGAATTGGCCGGTAGATCGGTGCCGCTGGTTGAAGCGCGCACCCTGAGCCAGAAGGCCTGGGTGGACATGGCCGTGCAAAATGCCAGGCTGGCCATTCTCGCGCGGAGTCAGGCCAGCGCGCAGCAGGCGCAGCGACTGCTTGCCTTGCAGGACGCTTTGGGCTTGCCTGAGCCGATTGTGCGCATCGAGTGCTTTGATATCAGCCATACGATGGGCGAGTCCGCAGTCGCCTCTTGTGTGGTCTACGACGGCAACAAGATGAAAAAGAGCGATTACCGCCGTTTCAATATCAAGGACATTACCCCCGGCGACGACTATGCCGCCATGCACCAGGCGGTCAGCCGGCGTTATGCGGGACTCGCCAGTGGCGACGGGGTGGCGCCAGATCTTATCCTGATCGATGGCGGGCGAGGGCAGGTGGCTTCGGCGTTTGCCGCCTTGGCCGATCTGGGGCTTGCCGATTTGCCCATGCTCGGCGTTGCCAAGGGGGAGGCACGTAAACCCGGGCTGGAAAGCCTGATCTTTCCCGATGGGCGTGATCCCTTGAATTTGCCGTCTGACCATCCGGGGCTGCATCTGATTCAGGAGGTGCGCGATGAGGCTCACCGCTTCGCCATTACTGGCCATCGCGCGCAACGCGGCAAGTCACGCAAGACCTCGACGCTGGAAGCTTTGCCCGGCGTCGGCCCGGCCAGGCGTAAATCGCTGATTGCCCGTTTCGGCGGCCTGGCCGGCGTGCGTGCCGCCAGCATCGATCAACTCGCGGAAATCCCCGGCATCAGCCGCGAGATGGCCGAATCGATCTATTCCGCATTACACTAAGCCATGCCTTTCAATCTTCCCATTCTGCTCACTTGGGCGCGCATCGTCGCCATTCCGTTGCTCATCGCCGTGTATTACCTGCCGGCCGCCTGGGCGACGCCCCATGAACGCAATCTGATCGCCACACTGATTTTTATGGCGGCTGCGTTTACCGACTGGGCGGATGGCTATCTGGCACGTCGTTTGAATCAAACGTCTGCATTCGGGGCATTTCTGGACCCGGTCGCCGACAAGTTGATGGTGGCAGCGGCCTTGATCGTGCTGGTGCAACTGGGGCGCGCCGATGCGATCGTGGCGAGCATCATCATTGGTCGGGAAATCACGATTTCCGCCTTGCGCGAGTGGATGGCGAAAATTGGGGCATCGCGCAGCGTCGCGGTTTCCATGCTGGGCAAGATCAAAACCACGGCGCAGATGCTGGCTATTCCGGCCTTGTTGTTCAATGCGCCGCTGGCGGGCTACGACATGCTGCAAGTTGGCAACTGGCTGATCTGGATTGCCGCCTTGCTGACCCTCTGGTCCATGGGCTATTACTTGCGCATGGCCTGGCCGGAGATCGCACGCCATAGCGAAAAAAATTAAAGGGGATGTTGACAAATCCCTTGGGGCGTCTATAATGCGCGCTCTGTTTGACGCGGCAGTAGCTCAGTTGGTAGAGCGATACCTTGCCAAGGTATAGGTCGAGAGTTCGAGACTCTTCTGCCGCTCCAAATTCCTCGGGAAAGCTTCAGGGCTTTTTCGTTAGCAGTAAAGATTGAAGGCGGGGCGCGGTAGCAAAGCGGTTATGCACCGGATTGCAAATCCGTGTAGGTCGGTTCGACTCCGGCCCGCGCCTCCAGAATTTTGCGGCAGTAGCTCAGTTGGTAGAGCGATACCTTGCCAAGGTATAGGTCGAGAGTTCGAGACTCTTCTGCCGCTCCAGATAAAAAGGGAAAGCGCACGGCGCTTTCCCTTTTTTGTTAACATCCTGAGGTACCCCCCCAGCCTGGGTGGTGAAATTGGTAGACACAAGAGACTTAAAATCTCTCGCTCTTTGAGTGTACGGGTTCGATTCCCGTCCCAGGCACCATCGGCCCATTCCGTGCCGGTTGCGGTCAACGCAACAGAAAACACAATAACGGCGTGATTCGCCAAACCCGCTCCATGATCATTTACGACCTGAGTTGTGATAACGCCCATACTTTCGAGGGCTGGTTTCGAAGTGCCGAGGATTTTGAGGATCAGTGCCAGCGCGGTCTGGTGCGTTGCCCGCAATGTGATCACGCCAAGGTGCGGCGTATTCCCTCTGCGGTGGCGATAGGCGGCCACAAGCCCGCTAGCGAATCGGTTTCGCCAGCCGCCAAGGGATCCACGGGCAATAGCGCGACCGCCTTGATGCCGTCCAGCGTCGAGCTGAAAACCCTGTACCGCCAACTGGTGAATGCGATTGTTCAAGGCAGCGAGGATGTGGGCACTGCGTTTGCTGAGGAGGCGAGGCGCATTCATTACAACGAGGCACCGGAGCGGGCGATCCGGGGGCAGGCAACGCCCGATGAATGCGAGGCCTTGCGCGATGAAGGCATCGAAGTGTTGCATTTGCCTGTCAATAAGGACGATGGCATCAACTGAGCCCTGAATGTCGCAAGCCATTCGGGTCAGTGGCTTGAGGGTGGTTTGACGCTGATCAAGAAAGCCCGGATACTTTCGCGCTACTTCGCTGCCTTCGGGTAGCCCATCTCTTGCTGGTTCCGGAAAACTCATGTCGAATTCGCTGGTTGGGGCGTCGTCACTGCTCAACGTTATCAAGTGCTTTTTCAGCCCGGGTAAAACCGTTGCGGCGGCGTCCTCGTTGATGGGCATCACAGAATTCCGGGCTTTTCTGGAACGTGAGCGTTACAAATCCGATCGGGGTGGTGCGCTGTTTTCGCTGGTTGTCATTCCGGCAAACAAATCGAACAGCGTGCTGGAAGCAGATATCGCGACCTTTTTTGCCCGGCATTTGCGCATTACCGACCTGATTGGCTGGATGGACAACGCTCGGATCGGTGTCTATCTGTTCGATGCCGGCAAGCAGGGCGCGCAGGCGTTCATCGAGCGGCTTTCGGCTGCTGCTGGGGTCCCGGTAGCGCTGTCTGCGGCCAATGTGTATACCTATCCTGATGAAGCATCGGCCATTTTTTCGGCGTCCAAAAGCAAGCGGACCGAAGAAAGGCTGGAGATTGAACTCAACGCGTTCATTACCTACCGCAACCAGGAAGGGGATGCCGAGTCGGTTGAACTGTCGACCAAAAACTTGTCAGCCGGAGGCGCATTTTTTCTGGCCGATCAGGCATTGGATCTCGGGCAGATCATCGATATTGATCTGGTATTGCCATTGGAGCATTTGCGCAATCTGGGTGGCAAGAGCGTCCTGATCAAGGCCTCCGGCAAGGTCGTGCGCAAGGAGCGAGATGGGATTGCTGTCGCCTTTGAGGACAACCGCGTCGTGACGTCGACCGCCGAGCTGACCGCCGCCCACGATATTGCCGATACGGCCCCCTGAGCACCGGTGACGGTCGACACAGCCCGAAGCAAAAAAATGCCGCC
>JAKLLI010000160.1 GCA_023150195.1 Azonexus sp. | reverse complement strand
GAGCGCGGATTGAAACAGCGGCTGGCCCGCACTGGCCCCATGCTGCACAGTGGCATCGCTCCCCGGCAACGGGGAGCGCGGATTGAAACGCTTTCGGCGCTCCGGCCCGTGATGGGTCGAGAGGGCATCGCTCCCCGGCAACGGGGAGCGCGGATTGAAACTCGGCCAGATCGTGAAGCTCGCCATTTGGCTTCAGCATCGCTCCCCGGCAACGGGGAGCGCGGATTGAAACCCGCCCACCGCATCGCCCACCTGCGCGCCACCCCGGCATCGCTCCCCGGCAACGGGGAGCGCGGATTGAAACAACGGCTGGACGTTGCTCAAAACCGTGACCGTCGAGCATCGCTCCCCGGCAACGGGGAGCGCGGATTGAAACACCTCACGCCCGCCATCGCGCAGGATCAGCGTGGTGCATCGCTCCCCGGCAACGGGGAGCGCGGATTGAAACCTGGACCTGCGCCCGGCCGTGCTGCTCTGCCCGCTGGGCATCGCTCCCCAGCAACGGGGAGCGCGGATTGAAACTGCGTTGGCGTAAGCTGGAGCATTGCGGTATCCGGCATCGCTCCCCGGCAACGGGGAGCGCGGATTGAAACGGTTTTGAGAAAGCAACGCTGTCCGGGTTGTAGTGCATCGCTCCCGGCAACGGGGAGCGTGGATTGAAACTTCTATCAGTTCAATGTCAGGTTTGAAGTCGCCCGCATCGCCCCGGCGCTGGCCAAGTCAGTCGGCAAGCTCGTAGCCCGTACTGCGGCCACCGCCCTGCGTTTTTTGGAGCACGCCCGGTTCCAGCAACTGCGTGATGTCGCGCAATGCCGTGTCGGGCGAACACTTGGCAATTGCAGCCCACTTGCTGCTGGTGAGCTTCCCCTCGAAACCATCGAGTAATCGGTTGAGCATCTTCACCTGCCGCTCATTCAACGGCATGCCTGCCCGGCGTTGCCAGAAGCGAGCCTTGATCAGAACGGCATCCAATGTCGTCTGCGCGCTGGCGATGGCCCGCCCAAGCGTACCGAGGAACCACGACAACCAGCCAGTGACATCCAGCGAGCCCTTCTGCGTGCGTTCCAGGATGTCGTAGTAGTCCTGGCGCTCGCGTTGAATCTGGGCCGACAGGCTGTAGAAACGTTGCGGACTGCCATCGGCACGGGCCAGGAACAGGTCGCCCACCGCGCGGGCGATGCGTCCGTTGCCATCATCGAAGGGGTGCAAGGTGACGAACCACAGATGCGCAAGACCTGCTTTGAGCAGTTCAGGCAAGTCGTTCTGTTCGTTCGCCCACTGGAGGAAATGCGCTGTTTCGCCAGCCAGCGCACTCGCAGGCGGTGCCTGGAAGTGAACCTTGCGCCGTCCTACTGGGCCGGACACCACCTGCATGGGGCCATCGGCATCGTCGCGCCACCGGCCGATGCCGATTTTGTTCATGCCCGAGTACCCGGTAGGGAACAGCGCCGCGTGCCACCCAAAAAGGCGCTCGGCGGTCAGCGGGTCGGCACCACGTGACGTGGCATCAAGCACCATCTCGACAACACCCTCGACATGCCGGTCCACCGGGGCCACTGCGCCGATGTCCACGCCCAGACGCCGCGCGATGGACGAGCGCACAGACGCAACGTTGAGCACTTCGCCTTCAATTTCGCTGGTCTTGATCACGTCCTCGGTCAAGGCCGCGAGACTGGCCTGATCGCGCAACGCCATGCCCACATCGGCCAGACGGCCCAGGAGCACACCTTGGGCGCGGCTGACTTCGGTCAGCGTTCCGGTCAGCGCGGAAAGGTCATGACGCCAGTTCGGCCAGTCGTCAGACTGCCAGATGTAGACTTTTTCTCCGCTATCCATGCGGAGATTAAACGCCCAATTCGCCGCAGGCGCAAGTTTTATCCGCAAAAATTACGGCGAATATGTACATTTCTACCGCAATCCGACCTGCGGATTGCGGCTGTCGGTACGGTGTTACGGTCAAATGAGGACCGGGGCCTGTTGGCCTTTGATCACCCCCAACTCTGCCATTTTGTTATCTAATCGGGGTTTATTGGTTTTCAATTGATCAGTGAAATGACAAGTCCTGCCGCTTTCCCCGCCACCCCCTTGCTTTCCGGCGCCGATGCCGAGGCTAAACGTGCTGAAATTCTTGCCTATTTTCATGCGACGTTTGACCGCTACGAATCCTTGTTCGAGTGTTTGAGCTGCGACGAGGCGTATTACGTCAAGCCGATTGCCTTACGCCATCCGCTGATTTTCTATTTTGGTCATACAGCCACTTTCTTTATCAACAAGCTGGTGCTGGCGGGCTTGCTGGCCGAGCGGGTGCATCCCGGATTCGAGTCGATGTTTGCGATTGGTGTGGATGAGATGAGTTGGGACGATCTGGGGGATGATCGTTACGACTGGCCGGCGGTGGCTGAGGTGCGCGCGTATCGGGACAAGGTTCGGGCGCTGGTGGATGGCTTGATCCGGCGCTTGCCGATGACGCTGCCCATAGGCTGGAACGATCCTTTCTGGGTGATCCTGATGGGCATCGAACATGAGCGCATTCATCTGGAAACCTCGTCGGTGCTGATGCGGCAGCATGCTTTGCGTTATGTGCGGCCGCACCCGGATTGGGCGCCGTGTACCGAGCATGGGGAGGCGCCGGACAATACCTTGTTGCCCGTCCCTGCGGCGTCCATGGTGTTGGGGCGTGATCGGGCCGCGCCCGGGATTTACGGCTGGGATAACGAATTTGGCGTGCACGAGGTGTCGACCGCAGCCTTCAAGGCGGCGCGGTTTCTGGTGTCGAATCGCGAGTTTCTGGCCTTTGTCGAGGCGGGCGGCTATACCGACGATGCGCTGTGGCAGCCCGAGGGCTTGGGCTGGCGGCAATTCGCCAGGGCGACTCACCCTACCTTTTGGGTGCGCGATGGGGCGCAATGGCGGCTGCGCTTGATGTTGGCCGAGGTCGACATGCCTTGGGACTGGCCCGTGGAAACCAATTATCACGAGGCCAAGGCGTTTTGCGCATGGAAGGCGCGCGAAACCGGACAGCCTGTGCGTTTGCCCACGGAAGACGAGTGGCAGGCGATGCGCGATTTGGCCGGTGTCCCGGATTTCCCCGGTCAACCTGCGGTGGCGGCCAATATCGGGCTGACGCTGGCGGCCTCCAGTTGTCCGGTCAACCGCTTTGCGCAGGGAGATTTCTACGATGTGATCGGCAATGTCTGGCAGTGGCTGGAAACGCCGATTTATCCCTACGCCGGGTTTGCCGTGCATCCGGTGTACGACGATTTCACGACACCGACCTTTGATGATCGACATAATCTGATCAAGGGCGGCTCATGGATTTCCTGCGGCAACGAGGCGGCGCCCGTGTCACGCTATGCCTTCCGTCGCCACTTTTTCCAGCATGCCGGTTTCCGTTATGTGGTGGCTGACGCGCCAGCCACGCAGCCGACATCGCATTACGAAACCGACCGGCTGGTGTCGGAATACATTGAATTCCACTATGGCGCGTCGTATTTCGATGTGCCCAATTTCCCGCAGACGCTGGCGCAACTCGCGATTGCCATGCTGGGCGATCGGCCAGCACGCAAAGCGCTCGATCTTGGTTGTGCGACCGGGCGCGCAACGTTTGAACTGGCCCGCCATTTCGATGAGGTGACCGGCATTGATTTTTCTGCGCGCTTCATTGGCGTGGGGACGCAGTTGGCGGAGCAGGGCATGCTGCGCTACACGCTGGTGGATGAAGGCGAACTGGTGAGCTACCGGGAGTGTTCGCTGGCGGCGCTGGGCTTGGATGGCGTGGCGAAGCGGGTCAGCTTTTATCAGGGCGACGCCTGCAATCTCAAGCCGATTTTCGCTGGCTACGATCTGGTGCTGGCGGCAAATCTGATCGACCGCCTCTACAATCCGGCGCTGTTCCTGGGGGAGATTGCCAGCCGTATCAACCCCGGCGGCATCCTGATGCTGGCCTCACCTTATACCTGGCTGGCCGAGCATACGCGGCGCGAGGACTGGGTGGGCGGCTTTAAAAAGGACGGTGAGAATTTCACCACGCTGGATGGCTTGAAGGCTGCCCTCAGTCCGCATTTCCGGCTGATGGAAAGTCCGCGGGAGGTGCCCTTCGTGATTCGCGAAACGCGGCGCAAGTTCCAGCACACCCTGTCGGAAGTGACCTTCTGGGAGCGCTGCTAGGCGCTTAACGCCCAGTCCCCAGCACGATGCCTTCGTGCTGGAGTTGGCGCAGCAGTTGCAGGCCAAATTCCAGCACTCGGGCAGGGTCGGGGTGTTGCAGCGCCTCCGCGATCTGGCGCAATGCAGCTTCGCCGGTCAACGGGCCATCGGCCAGTAAATCCAGCAGGCGGGCAGTGACCGGGTTGAGTTCGCTGAATTGCACCCGGTCATCACCATCGCGAAAAACGATCAGCTGGGTGGCTAGCGGTTTTCGGGGGCGGTAGTCGGGGCCGATGCGATGCACCGGCCAGGCGTAGGCCAGACGCAAACTGGCAGGGTTGAGGACGACGGGTTTCGTCAGAAAATCGCCTGCCGGATCGTGTTCTGGAATGGGCGTTTCCAGGGTGTCGACCGCCAATTCCGCCCATTCGTAATGCGCCAGTTCGCTGAGCCAGCGGGGGCGTGGCGTGGCAATGGCAGCCTCGTTCAGGTAGCGGACAAATTCGCGCGGGATTTCCCGGAACCAGGGCGTATGCAGCGGCCAATCCCGGTAGAAGCTGCGATTGAGCCGACGCCAGCGCGTTTCTCCCAGGAGTTTCCGGCTGACAGGAAAGCAGGCGTCCAGAAATCCGCAGAGGTTGTTGAACAGGAGTTCGTTGTAAACGGCCATGCGGCGCGCCGGGACACCGCGTGGGCGAGGGGTGTGTCCCGGGTCGCGCAGATGGCGACCGAAGGCCCGTTGAAAGGATTGAAAGTCGTCCGGGGCGTTCATCAGGCGGCCTTTTTGCCGAGGGGCTGAAGCGCGGCGGCCTGTAGCCGGGCGATGTGGGCGACTTCTGCGGTCAACCGGGCCAGATCCGGGATATTGAAATCGCGTTCAAGGCAGGTGGGAACATCGCCGCCGATCCGTTCGTAGGCGGCTTGGAGCAGTTGCCAGACCGGGTC
>JAKLLI010000159.1 GCA_023150195.1 Azonexus sp. | reverse complement strand
TCTTTCTGCCGACGCATTGAACGATCCCGGTGGCCTGGCCCGCGTACTCAAGCAGTTTCCGCTGCCAGTGCAAGCCCCGCGGCCGCTGGATGAGGCAATCAGCACGGCGGGTGGGGTCTGTTTTTCGGCGCTGGATGCACAGCTGATGGCCCGTACCCATCCCGGTTTATTCTTGGCAGGTGAAATGCTGGACTGGGAGGCCCCCACCGGGGGTTACCTCCTCACGGCCTGTCTGGCGACCGGTTGGGCGGCGGGGAACGGCGTTGCCGCCTGGCTGGCCGGGAAGACTACTTAAGGCAGGGTATTCCGGCGAGTTTCGAGCAATTCCAGCGCCGCTTCAAAATTGAATTCGCCAACCGCTTTTTCGAAGGCTTTGAAATCTTCGCCAAAAATGGCGCGCAAGGCATCCTGCTGACGCTGGATTTCCCCTTGCACGGCAAAATCCCCTTCGGTCAGTTGTCGTTTCAGGGTTTGTAGCACCCGCTTTGCGTTTTCCGGGAGCACTGGCGGCGCGACGGGGGCTTCAGGCAAGACGTCGAGGACGTGCTGCAAGGCCAATTGGCTTCGCAGTGCCTCGAAAGCGTCGTGGCAATGGGCAATGCGTGTGGGCATTTCTTCTCCGGGGCGCTCGTTGCGAATGGCACTGTCAAGCTCCGCAGCGGCCAGATGCACGCGACTGGCGCCCAGGGTGGCTGCGGCGCCCTTGAGCGAATGGGCGAGGCGCCGTACTTCGCCAAGTTCGCCCGCTGCACAATGCGCCTGCATACGCTCGAAATCGCCTTGATGGCTGTTGGCGAATTGCCCCAGCAATCGCCGATAGACATCGGTTTTGCCGCGGACGGAGATCAGCCCGGCGTGGGTGTCCAGATCCTCGATGGCATCCAGTTCATTACCGGTGGCGGATAGAGGGGGGTGTGAACTATCAAGGCTGGCGGTAGGTGTCGAGGCCAGCGGCAAACGCAAGGAAAACCAGAAGCTGGCCCCGGCCCCCAACTGGCTGCTGACGCCGGTGGTGCCGCCCATGGCTTCGGCCAGACGCCGGCTGATCGCCAGCCCCAACCCGGTGCCACCATGGCGGCGGGTCGTCGAATTGTCCGCTTGTTCAAAGGGGCGGAACAGCCGGTCGATGACGTCGGGGGCAATGCCAATCCCCGTATCGGTGACCGTGCAGCGGATTACGGCAAATTGGCCATCAATGCGCATCAAGGCGGCGTCGACCGCAATGTGGCCACGGTCGGTGAATTTGACCGCATTCGACAGGAAATTGATCAGGATTTGGCGAATACGCTGCGCATCACCAAAAAGCAGGGGGGGAATGGCAGGGTCAACCTGGCAGGAGAGGGTTAATTGCTTGTCGCGGGCGTGTGCTTCCATTTGCTGGCAGCTGGAAAACACCAGTTGCGGAAAGGCAAAGTCACGCGCCGACATGTCCAGCGTACCGGCCTCGATTTTGGAAATGTCGAGAATGTCGGTGATCAGCATCATTAAATGCTGCGCCGACTCCGTCAGCTTGTGCAGACGCTCCGCGGTTTCGCCCTGCGCGTCGCGCAACAGCAGATGACTGACGCCGAGAATCACATTCATCGGCGTGCGAATTTCATGACTCATGTTGGCCAGGAAACTGCTTTTGGCCAGACTGGCGGATTCGGCCTTTTCCTTTGCCAGCATCAGCTCGCTGGTGCGCTCGACAACCAGGCTTTCCAATTGTTTGCGATAGCTTTCGAGTTCGGCCTGGTTGCGCTTTTTATCGGTGATGTCTTCCTTGATCGCCAGGTAGTGGGTGATCTTGCCGTTGCCCTGACGTACCGGGGAGATGATGGCGAACTCCTCGTACAGGCTGCCATCCTTGCGCTGGTTGACGAATTCTCCGCGCCAGATTTCACCGCGGTTCAGGCGATCCCACAGGGCATCGTAGGTGGTGTCCGGTGTCAGCCCGGAATGCAGGATGCTGGGGTTGCGGCCCAGGACTTCTTCCGGCAAAAAACCGGTGACGGCGACGAAGGCCTGATTGACGTATTCGATTTCGCCTGCCAGGTTGGTGATGACGATGCTGTGGGGGCTTTGCTCGATGGCCAGCAACAGAGGACGCATCACGACTTCATTTTCGGCCAGCGCCTGCCGCGAGCGCTGCATGGCGATACCGAGACCGATTTCGCTGGCCAGGGCGTCGAGCAAGGTCGCTTCAAGGGCATCCACGGACTCACCATTCGCTGGTGTCAGACACAAGTCGCCGATCAGCCGGTCGGCGACACGAATCGGCAAGCGGTAGGTGAGGCTGCCGCTGGCAGGGAGGCTGGTGCCGTCGCTCAAGGTGTTGGCCGCCTCAAACTGGGCATGCTGATACTGGCCGGCCGACATGGCAATCTGGCAGATGTGGGCCAGCATTTCCGATTCGTCCTGCTGTCCGGAAATGGCGTGGGCAGTCCGGTTCATCCAGTGCAGGGCACGGCGCAAACGGCTGCCGTCATCCATCAGGGTGGCCGCGGTTTGGCCGGAGGGCACGGCAGCGGGGGAAGACATGCCTTACTTACTTCTGCCAGTGTGATAGATGTGCACGCACGTCGCGACAGGTTTGCTGCAGGTGGGTTTGAAGATCAGCAAACAAGGGGGCGGTCTCCACGGGCGAGGCCGCTTTGCGCAAAGCGTCGTTGAGCTGCGCGGCGGCCGAGGAAATGCCGGTAAGTCCGATGGTGCCGGCGACGCCCTTGAGATTGTGTGCCAGGCGTTGCGCCTCGTCCCAGCGTGCGTTGTCCCGGAATTCGGCGAGCAAGGTGTGATCGGCCCCGTGCGAATCGACAAAGCTTTCCAGCAGCATCAAGTAACTGGGGAGACGGTTGCGCACGGCGTGCAGGCCGATTTTTGGATCAACGCCGGAAATGGCTGCCAAGGCCCCAATTTGTGCCTGGTTTGCGTCGTCGACCGGTGGCGTTGCTAGGGCAGGCGAGCGGCCTGTGGCGTCCGGTAGCCACTTGAGCAGCATCGCATAGAGATTGTCGGGTTCCACGGGTTTGGCCAGATGGTCGTTCATGCCGGCTTCGAGACAACGTTGCCGGTCTTCACCAAAGGCGTTGGCGGTCATGGCGACGATGGGGGTGGTACAGCCGTCCTGGCGCAGGTGGCTGGTGGCGGCCAGGCCATCCAGGTGTGGCATCTGAATGTCCATCAGGATCAGGTCATAGTGTTTTTTGGCGGCCATGGCCAGTGCTTCAAAGCCATTGCCGGCAACATCGACCTGCATGCCAACCGCCTTCATCAGTTCACTGGCGACTTCCTGATTGATGGGATTGTCTTCAGCCAGCAGGATATGCCCAGGTGTTGCCCTGGCGTTCAGGCGGGTTTCGGCTTCGGAAAGGGAGGTCATGGGATGCGGCTCGGAGGAAGAGGAAAGTGCGGGAGAAACACGAACGGTAAACCAGAAGGTACTGCCGTGACCCGGGTGGCTGTCAACGCCGGCTTCGCCACCCATCAGTCGCGCCAGCCAGCGCGAGATGTTGAGGCCCAGACCGGTGCCGCCGTAGCGTCGGGTGGCGGAGTTGTCCGCTTGTGCAAAAGCTTGGAACAGTCGGGCTTGTTCGTCTGGCGGGATGCCAATGCCGGTATCGATGACGGCAAAACGGAGCAGGCTGGTCTCGGCAGTACTTTCCTGTAGATTGACTTCGATACGGATGGACCCTTGCTCGGTGAATTTTTCGGCATTGGCCAGGTAATTCAGGAGAATCTGGCCAATACGCAGGGCATCGCCGTTAACGCGGGTGGGCAGGTTGGGGTCCAGTTCGATACTGAAGGCCAGTCCCCGTTGCCGGATGCGGTCAACGACGAAATCGCTGCAATGATCGACGACGCTGCGCAGTTCGAAGTCCTCGTTGGCGATTTCCAGTTTGCCAGCTTCAATTTTGGAGATGTCGAGAATCTGGTTGATCACATCCAGCAAATGGTGGGCGGCATCACTCACCTTGTGCAGGCGCTGCTGCTGGCTGCTGTCCTGCGTACTGCGTCCGGCCAGATGGGCGAGGCCGATGATGGCATTGATCTGGGTCCGGATTTCATGGCTCATATTGGCCAGAAAGGCAGTCTTGGCACGATTGGCAATCTCTGCCGCATCCCGCGCAGCAGCCAGTTCGGCGGTACGTGCAGCGACCAGTTCCTCAAGGTGCTGCCGGTAGCTCTCCAGTTCACCGTTCGTTTTGCGCAGGCGGTCTTCTCGTTCCTTGAGCATCCGCTCATGGGCGACCTGGGTGGAAATATCATCGATATAAACCACCAGATGGGGCACGCCTTCGACCAGGATACTGGCCGCGGAAATCCGGATTTCGCGCACGCGGCCATCGCGACCGACGCCGATGCTCTCGAAGTCAGCAATGCTGCCATCGCGGCGGATGATCTCGACCATCTGCGCCCGGTCTTCCGGCGATCCCCAGAGGCCCGCTTCCACCGTGGTTTTGCCGAGCAGGGCATCGCGTGTCCAGGCATAGTCCTGCAACAGGCGCTCATTGACGTCAATCAGGCGGCCATCGGTCATGCGCGTAATGCAGGCCGCAATCGGCGCGGCCCGGAAGGCGGTACTGAGACGGGCTTGCAATTGATGGATTTCGGCTTCGGCCCGCAGGCGCTCACTGAGGTCCAGGATAAAGGTCAGGATGTAATCCTTGCCACCAATGCGCGTCGCCTCTGCGGAAAGACTCAGGGGCAGGCTGTCGCCATTTTGCTTGCGCCAGAAAACGAGCTGGTCCTTGAGACAGCCCGAGGTCTGCAAGGTGTGCAGCAAGGTGTCACGGGCGCCGGGATCTTGCCAGAGTTCGAGCGCCAGCGTGCTCTTGCCGATCAGCTCGCAGCGCGGGTAGCCCAGCAGGCTTTCGAACTTCGGATTGATGTCGAGAAAAATCCCCTGCTCTGGGGTAGTCAGGCTGATGGCAGCCGGACTGGCGTTGAAGGCGACGCTGAAGCGCTCGTTCAGTTCGTGCATCTGGGTGATGTCGTGGCCGATGCCAAGGACGCCGAGCAGGGCGCCATTCGGTTCGCGAACGGTATTTTTCGTGACCAGCAGCAGTTCGCGATGACCATCGGCAAACAGGCACCAGGTTTCGTAGCTGCTTGGCACATTGCGGGTGATCG
>JAKLLI010000158.1 GCA_023150195.1 Azonexus sp. | reverse complement strand
GCCGAAGTGGCTTCGATTGGCGGCTTTGTCCAGACCTACCAGGTCACGGTTGATCCGGTGAAATTGCGCGCCTATGGCATTCCGCTGGCGGCGGTTTCAAAAGTCATTCGGGAGTCGAACCGCGATGTCGGTGGTCGTGTCGTCGAGATGGCGGAAACTGAATACATGGTACGTGGCAAGGGCTATCTGCGGGGCACGGTTGATATTGAAAACCTGGTGGTCAAGTCACAAGGGGGAACGCCCGTCCTGGTCCGTGACATTGCCCGCGTCGAACTGGCGCCGGACGAACGGCGTGGCCTCACCGAATTGAATGGTGAAGGCGAAGTGGTATCCGGTATCGCCATGGCGCGCTACGGGCAGAACGCGCTGGAAGTCATCCATAACCTGAAGGAAAAGATCGGCGAGATTTCTGCCGGCCTGCCGGAGGGCGTGACGATCCAGACGGTCTATGACCGTTCGGAACTGATTCACCGTGCGATTGACACCTTGACGCGCACCTTGGCGGAAGAAAGTCTCATTGTCGCACTGGTCTGCGTCGTCTTCCTGATGCACATGCGCAGTGCCTTGGTGGCCATCCTAATGCTGCCGGTCGGGGTGCTGATTGCCTTTATTTCGATGCGCTTGCTGGGGATGAACTCGAATCTGATGAGCCTGGGCGGTATCGCCATCGCCATTGGGGCGATGATCGATGCGGCCATTGTGATGATCGAAAACGCCCATAAGCACATCGAGCGTTTGCCGGAGGACCATACCCACGGGGATCGCATCGAGGCAATGATTGCGGCCTGCAAAGAGGTCGGCCCCGCGCTGTTCTTCTCGCTGCTCATCATCACCGTTTCCTTCCTGCCCGTCTTTACGCTGGAATCCCAGGAAGGACGTCTGTTCTCGCCCTTGGCCTACACCAAGACCTTCTCGATGGCGGGCGCGGCTTTGCTTTCGGTGACCTTGGTGCCGGTGCTGATGATGCTGTTCATTCGCGGCAAAATCATGCCGGAATCGAAGAACCCGGTGAATCGTTTCCTGATCTGGGCTTATCGTCCGATCATCGCCGGCGTCATGCAATGGAAAAAGACCACCATTGTTGCTGCGCTGCTTGCTCTGGTGGTCTCGATTTACCCGGCCAGCAAACTGGGTTCCGAGTTCATGCCGACGCTGAATGAAGGCACGTTGTTCTACATGCCGGCCTCCTTGCCCGGAATGTCGATCACCAAAGCAGCGGAACTGTTGCAGACCCAAAACAAAATCATCAAGAGTTTCCCGGAAGTCTCCTCGGTTTATGGCAAGGCAGGACGTGCCAACACGGCAACGGACCCAGCGCCGACGGAAATGTTCGAGACGGTGATCAACCTGAAGCCGGAATCCGAGTGGCGCCCGGGCATGACGACCGACAAGCTGATCGCTGAAATGGACAAGGCACTGCAGTTCCCCGGTGTCTCGAATGCCTGGACGATGCCGATCAAGGCGCGTATCGATATGCTTTCGACTGGCATCCGGACGCCGATCGGGATCAAGGTGTTCGGCAAGGATCTCAACGAGATGGAGCGGCTGGCCCGTGAAATCGAGACGGTCGTCAAGACGGTTCCGGGGACAACCTCGGCTTTCGCGGAACGGATTACCGGCGGTTTTTACTTGAACATTGAACCGGACCGCACGCAGTTGGCCCGCTACGGGTTGGCGGTCGGCGATTTGCAGGATGTCATCGGCCAGGCCTTGGGCGGCGAGATGGTCACCACGACCGTCGAGGGGCGCGAACGGTTTGGCGTCACCGTGCGCTATCCGCGTGAACTTCGTTCCGATCCGCAGCAGATTGCCCGTGAGGTGCTGGTGCCGACCATGGAGGGGGCAATGATTCCGCTCGGCCAATTGGCCCGCGTCGAGGTGGCCAAGGGAACGCCCGGCATCCGGACTGAAAACGCGTTGCTTTCCGCTTATATCTTCGTGGACATTCGCGAACGCGACATCGGTGGCTATGTCGCGGATGCCAAGAAGGCAGTGGCAGAAAACGTCAAATTCCCACCGGGTTACTACGCGACCTGGAGCGGCCAGTTCGAATCCATGGAGCGTGCGATCGAGAAAATGAAGATCGTCGTCCCGGTGACGCTGTTGATCATCTTCTTGCTGCTTTACCTGAATTTCAAGCGACTGACCGAAACCCTAATCGTCATGCTGTCGGTGCCCTTCGCGCTGGTCGGCGGGGTCTGGTTGATGTGGTTGCTCGGTTACAACCTGTCCGTCGCCGTCGCCGTCGGCTTCATCGCCCTTGCCGGGGTTGCGGCGGAAACCGGGGTCATCATGTTGATTTACCTCGATCATGCTTGGGAAGAACTAAAGGCCAAGCGCCGCACTGAAAACCAGGCGCCAACGCTGCATGATCTCTACGAGGCCATCATGGAAGGCGCCGTCGAACGGGTACGGCCGAAGATGATGACCGTCGTCGCCATCATGGCCGGCCTGCTGCCCATCATGTGGGGTACCGGCACCGGTTCCGAAGTCATGAGTCGTATTGCGGCGCCGATGGTTGGAGGGATGATTTCATCGACGGTGCTGACGCTCGCGGTCATCCCCGCCATCTACGCCTTGGTCAAGCAGTGGCGAATGAAACAGGGGATGGAGCAATGAGGCGCAAGCGTTTGTTTTGGATTCCTGCATCGCTTCTTGTGCTGCTGCCCAGCCTTGCCCTGGCTCAAGGCTGGAGCATTCCCAAACCTGGCCCCGGCCTAATGCCCAATCCCGTCATGGGCAAGGCGCTGTTCGCCAATCACTGTGCGGGCTGTCATGGCGGCGACTTGAAGGGATCGGAAAAGGGACCGCCCTTGCTGCACAAGATCTACGAGCCGTCACATCATGCAGATGCGGCCTTCCAGTTGGCCGTGGCCAACGGTGTGCGGGCCCATCACTGGAAGTTTGGTGACATGGCCCCCGTGAAAGGTGTGACGCCAGACGACGTCGCCCATATCACCGCCTATGTGCGGGCTGAGCAGCGGAAGGTTGGCATCCAATAGCGGATGGTTCGAACAAAGCACTATCAGGGGGAAATTGTCCAAAGAAGACAATTCAATGCGACCGTTTGAGGATGCCGTTGCCATTCTTGTGGTGCTCACCACCGGTCTGAGAGACCATCATCGCGATGCCTTCGATGCGGCAAGGGCAGATCTGTTGCGACTGACGCAAGGCAAGGCATCCGCGCTGGCTTATGTGCGTCGGATTGTCGCTGCCGAACTGAACGGCCCCCATGACTCTCAGTGGCAGGTTTCTGCAGCAGAATTTGAGAGGCGGAGGCAACAAGTCTTTCAGGGGCTAAGCGCCCAGACTCAAGAAATAATCGCTCTCTGTGAGCAGCACGGCAACAAGCTGACGGAATAGTGACCGGGTTGTAATGCTCCCGTTATGGGCGCGACAGCTACCAACAGGCAAACTTCTCCTCGTGAGGCAATGGGCCTTGATCTTTCCACAGGGAGAAAATCATGTCCGTACCCAATTCGTTCGCAATTTTCAACACATCCCCCGACTTCCATTTGGATTTGCTTTCCCAGTTACTTCGCGTGAATCTCGACTGTTTGGAAAAGATGGTTTCCACGCAGTTTTTTCCGCTCAAGGAACTCATTGAGCGAACCTCATTGCTTTCTCTGGATGATTCAGGGCAAAGCAGGGCATGGTGGGCTGCTGTCGGCTATTCCTCCATCGAGTATTGGAAGACATACACCCTCGATAGTTTGGAATACCAGCACCGGGTTTTGCAGGCGCTGGCCCAACATTCGACAAAGTGAACTCGATGATGAGTTCGTCGGGGTCGGTGCGCTGGCAAGATTCTTCCGGCAAGGCCATTGCCTGTACGGAAAAAATCAAGGTGCTCAATGAGAACCTGGATGAACTTCGCCAGATGGCCCAGGATGCGCTGGAGGACGGAATTTTGATGGGGTGTTGCGAACGGCAATTGCGCGATGCGCTTGCCGACGCAATCGTGCATTTGGTGAATCCGTATTTGGCCATGCTTCCTGAGAACAATGTAATCGACAAGTCACCTTGTTGACAGTGACAGAAGCACAAACTGTATCTGTCCACTCGATTCGGACCGTTGAAATCCCCAAAACTCAGGAGTCAAGATCATGAAAATCTCTTCCCTCATCGCCGCCGTTCTTTTCGCCGGTGCCGCCATGTCTGGTGCCGCTTATGCCGATGACAAGGCAGGTGCCCCGAAAGCCGCCGAAGGACAGGCTGACAAGGCTGCTGCCAAGCCGCATTCCCATGTCCAGGAAAAAACCGGCATGCCGCAAAGCATGCCGGATGCCAAGGCCGATAAACCAAACGCAGCTAAGGATCAGAGCAAGCACTACCATCCGCGAGATGGCAAGTAACCGTCCCGCAAAGGCCCCGAAATCGGGGCCTCGGTATTTCAGCCATGGATATCCGCAAGCCGGCAGAGCACGGCGATCGATGTGTATGTCGCACGCTTGCGCTTGCGGTCGGCAGTGACCCGAAGATGCTGACCTACAACTATTGTCGAACAGTGCTTCAGAAACGCTGGATTGTCGAATGCAATCATGGATGCCTTGCAGAGCCGGCCGTGGCGGCCAGCGATCTGAAATGGCATGACGGCGGCCAGATCGATCCGGTGAAGGCCATCCTGATCATGAACGAGTAATCGCTGCCATGGCGGGACTCCCATCCATTCCCCCGTCCGCCAACACTCCGTTACCTTCGGTTCAAGGTGGACATGAGGGGCATGGAGGAGCGCCGGGCAACATTGACAACGGAGTGTTCTCCGAAGCATTAAATCAGGCGATTGCCCAAAAAGCCAACACCCCCGGTGCCGGCCACGGTGCTCATGGCGGACAATTTCCCGGAATGGCATCCAACACGGCATCTGCCCATCCGAACCACTTCTCAGTCGGGCAAGGGGGTCATGCCGGCCATGATTTTCAGCAGAAAATGCTGGGGGTCCGTGTCTATCGGCAGCAGCTTCTGGCCTCGAACATCGCCAACGCCGATACGCCTGGCTACAAGGCCGTCGATATTGACATCGAAGAAGCCGCCGAAATCGTCAAAGGTGCATCGGGATCGCTGCCATTGGCAACCACCGCTACTAGCCATCTGTCAGGGGGAGTGCAGGCACCACCA
>JAKLLI010000157.1 GCA_023150195.1 Azonexus sp. | reverse complement strand
GCTGACGGTTTCGGCGTCAACCTCACCACGTCCCTGATGCGCCTCCAACATGGACCCCAGCACATCGCCCGCCTCAAGGAAGGCATCCACCATGTCCGAGCGCAACACCAGCTCTTCCTTCCGGATGCGATCCAGCAGGTTTTCAAGGATATGGGTGGTCTCTGCCAGATCGGTAAAACCGAAGGTTCCGGCACTTCCCTTGATGGAATGCGCAGCGCGAAATATCGCATTGAGTTGCTCCATGTCTGGATTGTCCACATCCAGATCAAGCAGCAAGGACTCCATGGCTGCCAGGTGTTCCGCAGACTCCTCGAAAAACACCTGATAAAACTGACTCATGTCGATAGACATGCTCCCCCCTCCGACGGCACGCACTGACGCGACATGCCGAGAAAACCGATGCAACAATAATCAGCGAATACGTGTGGAAAGGACGGGGTTTAACCGATGACCTTGCGCACAACCTCGATCAGTTTTTGCGGATCGAAGGGTTTCACCAGCCAGCCCGTCGCCCCGGCTGCACGGCCTTGCGACTTCATGGCATCAGAGGACTCGGTGGTCAGCATCAGAATCGGCGTTGAGCCATATTGCGGCAGGGCACGCAAATTTTTGATCAGGGTCAGACCATCCATGCGCGGCATGTTCTGATCGGTCAGCACCAGATTGACGGTACGTGCCTTGGCCTTGTCGAGGCCGTCCTGACCATCGACCGCTTCGACGACGTCGTAGCCGGCACTCTTCAATGTAAACGACACCATCTGGCGGATGGAGGCGGAATCATCAACTGCAAGAATGGTTTTTGCCATTTTTCCCTCTTTTGTTAATCAGAACAATTCGACAGCCCCGCTAGCATACCCTGTTTGTGCCACCGGGTTGTGCTCAACGTCCTGTTTCATGGAGACAAGTTTTTGCGATACCGACTGAACATGGGCTTTGATTTCCGCAAGTCGGCGTAGCGTTTCTTCTGGATTTCCCGATTCCAGCAAAGCCCCGGCCATCTGGCGTTCATCACCGACGACTTCGTCCAGCAGCTCCAGGCGCCGTAACACGTGGCCGAGCAGTTGGGTCACCATATCCTGAAACTGCAACGACATGATGGCCTGAGCCGCCGTGGCCTCAACCTGCGCGGCGATCTCGTTCAATTCACCCACCGCGCCTTCGGTGCGCTGATTCATTTGCTCGATATCCTGCATGGCCTGTTCAACATCGCTTTTGGAAGTGAGGGCGAAGGTCATGTCTTGCGCGGCCATGTGATTAATTGCGCCCTCGGTTTCCGAGATCGTTCCCTGAATATTGATGAGAGAAGCCCGGATCTGTTGGCTGAAGTGGTTTGTCCGACCAGACAAATCCCGAACCTCGTCGGCAACGACGGCAAATCCGCGACCCGCCTCACCGGCGCGTGCTGCTTCAATCGCGGCGTTGAGTGCGAGCAGATTGGTTTGTTTGGCAATCCCCTCGATTTCACCCAACATGCCTTGAACATCCTTCATCTGAACGCTCATGCGATCAGTCATTTCCACCAGGGTCATCGCCACACGTGAGTTTTCGATCACGCTCTCAACAAATTGCCGCAGGGTCTCGGAGGTGTTGCGGGCGAACTGATGAAAATCCGCGCCCCCCGACATCTCCCCACCACCCGAGACGACCTCCAGGCCCAATTGCTGCTGGCGGCGGGTCTGTTCATGCATTTGCTGAAAGCTGGCAATCAAGGAATCAATTGCCTCAGTAAAAATGCGCTGCGCACGGGTAATTTCGTCACGCATTTCCTGAATCTGCACCCCGAATTCACTGGCAATGCGAAGCATGGATTCACTGCCGTGCTCAACCACCTGCCGATTTGCACTGGATTCGGTGGTCGCCAACTCGCCCGGCTTTGCGGCCGGTGCCCGCAAGAACGCTGCCGCAACCATCCAGCCCGCGGCCATGACAAGAAAAGCCATCACGACAGCCCCTGAGTGCGATGCAGGATCGACAAACCACAGCGTGCCTGCAGTTAACGCGGTCCATGCAAATCCCACGACCATCAAGAGCGCTGGCGACATTGCCCCTCCCCGAGACGATTGGCCATGCCCTTACCCCGTCCGCCCGGCAGATGTTTCAGGCAACTTGAGGCTGGCAGGCACCTCTTCCGCATCACTGACTTCCGACTCTGGACCTTCTTCCTGAAGAATGGCCAACTCCGTTTTTTTGTTAAGTACCACAATGCTGATCCGGCGATTCACCGGATTCAGGGGATCATTGCGATCAAAAAGGAGTGTTGAGGCCAGCCCAACCACTCTCAGCACCTTATGGTCCTCCATACCACCAACTACGAGTTCCCGGCGGGAAGCATTGGCGCGGTTCGCCGACAATTCCCAGTTCGAGAATCCCTGGCTGCCGCCAACGAACTGCGCAGCATCGGTGTGCCCCGCCAAACTGACTCGATTCGGCACCTCGTTCAACATACGTCCGATCTGATGCAACAAGTCCCTCGTATACGGCTTCAGATCGGCGCTACTTGAATCAAACATCGGGCGATTCTGCTCATCGACAATCTGTATCCGCAAACCCTCGCTGGTGATATCAAGCAGTAATTGCTTCTTGAATTGCGCCAGCATGGGCGTTTGTTCAATCATTTTTTCGATGTCGGACTTCAGCAACTCGAGACGTTCCCGCTCCTTGCGACGAAATTCAAGCTGAGCCTCCTTCGAGAATGAGGTCGACTTCTTGGCCTCGACATCACCGCGCTTGACCTGGCCGGACTGACGCGTCAAATCCTGGCCACCGCCTTTGAGAATACTTGTCGCATCACCCGTACCAGCGCCCCCCTGCATCGATACCTTGACCGGATTCTGAAAAAAATCCGCGATCCCTTTCAAGTCCCCTTGCGCGGTCGACCCTAGCAACCACATCAAAAGGAAAAAAGCCATCATGGCCGTCACAAAGTCGGCATAAGCGATCTTCCAAGCGCCGCCGTGGGCACCACCGGCAACCACCTTTTTGCGCTTGATTACGATTGGACGCGTGGAATCGTCACTCATTTCCGACCTTTCTCAGCCACAAACGCGAGTATCACTTACCCTTGCGAGCCTTGAGTTCTTCCTCAAGCTCCTTGAAGCTGGGACGGTCATGCCCACCGAGTGTCTTCCGACCAAACTCAATCGCCACCTGCGGCGCATAGCCCGACATGGATGCCAGCAAAACCATTTTGATGGTTTTGTAGATTGTCGCAGATTGATGCGCTTTTTGCTCCAACAAGCTGGCCACTGGCGCGACAAAGCCATAGGAGATCAGAATCCCGAGGAAGGTACCGACCAAGGCACCACCGATCATCTTGCCCAACACCGCGGGTGGCTCGCCCACCGAGCCCATCACATTGACCACCCCCATCACCGCAACCACGATACCGAAGGCTGGCGTTGCATCGCCGACCTTTTGCACCACATGACCCGGCTCCGCAGCCTCGTGATGATGAGTTTCCAACTCCACATCCATCAGGCTTTCGATTTCCACGGTGTTCAAGTTCCCTCCCACCATCATGCGCAGATAATCAGTCATGAATTCGAGCACATGGTGGTCGCCAAGAATCGCTGGATATTTTGAAAACACTGGACTCGCCTCAGGATTTTCAATATCCCCTTCGATGGACATCAGGCCTTCCTTGCGCACTTTGGCAAGGATTTCAAACAACAACGCCAAGGTATCGATGTAGTAGTTCTTGTTGTATGGCGAGCCCTTGAAAACCCCGGGCACCGCGGCGACGGTTGCCTTGATCACCGAAATGTCATTGCCGGCGACGAAACCGCCGATCGTCAAGCCGATGATCGCGATGTACTCCATGGGCACCCACAGCGCCAGCAAACTGCCGTGAACCGCGTAGGTTCCCAGCGATGACGCCAAGATAATCACATAGCCGACAATCAGAAACATTTAACGCCCCTTGAGCCGCAACCTGCTTGTGCAGCGTTTTTTAACGTATTGGTCGCCTATTGTAGCCACAGCCTTCCTTACTACGCAAAGCAAGTTGAGTTTGGCATTACTATCAGTTTCGTTTTACTCCCGAATGCTAGACTAATGGAATTGACAAATTCCCTTGGCTGATTCGTGATCCAATTCTGCCCGCAATGCGCACAGCCCATGTCCCGCCGGATTCCAACGGGGGATAACCGTATTCGCGATTACTGTGAGGCATGTACTTATATCCACTACGAAAATCCGAAATTGGTAGTCGGCGCGATTCTCGAATTCGAGGGCAATATCCTGCTTTGCAAGCGAGCCATTGAACCCCGCCTCGGCTACTGGACATTGCCTGCAGGTTTTATGGAAAATGGCGAATCCACGCAAGCTGGTGCGCTGCGGGAAACCTTTGAAGAAGCCGGAGCAGATGCGCAAATCGAAGCCCCTTTCGCGCTATTCGACCTACCTCATATCAGCCAGGTACATCTCTTCTATCGGGGGAAACTGCGCTCCTCAGACCTCAATCCAGGTCCGGAAAGCCTGGAAGCTGGCTTGTTTTCTGAAGCGACTATCCCATGGGACTCACTTTCTTTTGAAAGCGTCCGCCAGTGTCTTAAGTTATACCTCTGCGACCGGAAGCGGGGGCAATACCCTTTCCACAGTGTCGCGCTGGAAAAATGCTCCGAAGATGATCAGCGCTAGCCCGTGCTCAGCCGGAATACATAGATAGCACTCGGAACCTCCAGGGCCGCCGGCAAGGGCGAGTCTTCCATCGCTGCAGTGAATAAGCGAGCAAACTGTTCCCGATCAGCCTCAGAGGTTCCGCCATCGATCTCCAGCCGGCGCGTAAATCCGGCAGCGCGACGAACAATCAGCAGTTTGGCGACCAAGTCAGCATCGCTGCCAAATCCGCGCTCCGCAATCAATTTCGACAAACTGATCGCAAGACGAAGCCGATAACGTACCAATTCCTCATCGTATGCCAACGCCGCCGGCCCGGAATTCCCAAGGCCGACTTCCAGGGTATTTCCCTTGCTTTGACGGTAACGGCCGTGAAGCGCCTTCGAATTTCGCCGGGTATTGCCCTGGGCTGCCGCAACTGCTTGACGTTTTGCGCGATCAAGCGAAGGCAAGTTCCTTGAACCTGGGTTACGGTTTGCACTTGCGCCCAACTCCGGCAAATTCGCAATGCGAGCCTGAAAATTCCCTGATTCCTTCCGTTGACCGCCAATGGGCTGCAGAACTGACTGCAGCGATGCGAGGGCCACGAGATG
>JAKLLI010000156.1 GCA_023150195.1 Azonexus sp. | reverse complement strand
GGCGCCGGATCACTCAGCGAACGACCACCAAAACCTTTGATCCAGTCATCCTTGCGGGCGTCGATCTTGTCACCCAGCCCCGGCGTTTCGCTGTGTTTGAGCACACGCACGCCAAGCAGGCGACCGTCGGTATCGATGGCCATCAACAACTGGATTTCGCCGGCGTAACCCCGTCCGCTGGTCTTGAACAAGGCCGCCTTGACCACGCCCTGGTGGCGGGCGCGGTAGATGGTGAAGGTTTTTCCCTCGGCGTCGATGTTGACCGTGTCCTTGAGAAAATCGTTATCGGCCAGCCCGGCAGGCAGGACCTCCGACAGGGAATCGCGCAGATCCTTGGCTTCCGCAGCGGCAATTGCCGGCGCCGTTGCGCCTGAAACGACGGCCAGGGCCGCACTGGCGAGCAAGGCTGCGATGCCGAGCAGGACGGGCTGATAGGCAATTTTTTCGCGAATGGCGTCGAGGTTCATGTCACGTGCCTTCCGGTTCTGGCACATCCAGCGGCCGGCCCTTGCGGTCACGTCCAAGAATGCGCGGTTTGATGAAGCGGTCGATCACTGGCGTCAGCGAATTCATCAACAGGACGGCAAAGGCCATCCCCTCGGGGTAGCCGCCCACGGTCCGGATGATCCAGGTCAGAAAACCGACGCCCAGGCCAAACACGATCTGGCCGCTGCCGGTGTTGGGTGACGTCACGTAGTCGGTGGCAATGAAGAAGGCCCCCAGCATCAAGGCACCGGACAACACATGCGCCTCGACCGACAAATAGCGCCCGGGATCGATGGCATGGCCGATGGCCGCGGGAATGGCCACGCCGGCCAGCACAGCCAGCGGCGTATGCCAGCTGATGACGCGGGTGATCAGCAGATACAGGCCACCAGCAAAAATCAGTACCGCCGCCGATTCACCAAAACTGCCGGCACGCATGCCCAGCCAGGACAAGGCGGGCGTCTGGCTGGCCGCAAGGACCTGCAACAGATCGACACCACGGGACAACTCCGTCTTGCTATGTCCCAGCAAGGTGGCGCTGGTCATGGCATCAGGCAGCGGCAAACTGGTCAGGAAAATCCGCAAGCCCTCGACCAGATCGGGCGCCGGCAAGTGGATCATGGGCAAAGGTTGCACCCATTGCGTCAGCGGCAGCGGGAAGGAGACCAGCAGCGCCACGCGGGCCACCATTGCCGGATTGAACACGTTTTGCCCCAGGCCACCGAATACCTGCTTGCCGATCACGATCGCGATGAATCCGCCCAACACCGCCACCCACCACGGCGCCCAAGGCGGCAGGGTCATCGCCAGCAACCAGCCGGTCAGCGCCGCCGAACCGTCGAGCAGGCTGGCGCGAATGCGGGTGTTGCCCGCCAGTTTGAGCGACAAGGCTTCAAATCCGAGGCAGGCCCCGAGGGTCAGGCACCACAGGAAAAACGACGGCCAGCCGTAGAGCCAGAACCCGTACAGGGTGGCAGGCACCAACGCTGCCTGGACACGGATCATGGTCCGGCGGACCGAATTGCCGCCATGCGCATGTGGCGAGGCGACCGGTTGAGCGACCAGCGTGACGGGCATCATGCGCTTTCTCCCTGCGTTTCTGGGTTGACCGTTGCGGCGGCCTTGGCGGCTTCAGCCGCGGCTTTTGCCGCAGCCGCCGCTTCACGTTCGGCTTTGCGTTTGGCCGCGGCTTCGGCCTTTTCGCGGGCTTCGCGATCCAGGCGCTCCTGCCGCTGCTGAGCCAGTTTCTTGGTCGCGTCGTTGCGCAACTTGGCGCGATCCTGCGCAGCGAGTTCGCCCTTGGCATGCACGAAATACTGGACCAGCGGAATCTTCGAGGGGCAAACGTAGGCACAACAGCCGCAGGCAATGCAATCCTTCAAACCGAGACCAATCGCCTCGTCAAAGGCCTCGTTGCGGATGCGCGCACTCATTTCCAGCGGCAGCAGGCCCATCGGACAGGCTTTGACGCAACTGCCGCAGCGGATGCAGGGATCGGGCGACTGCTCGGCGACCTCGGTGGCATTGAACGCCAGAATGCCGCTGGTACCCTTGACCACCGGCACTCGCCAGTGCGGAATCTGCATGCCCATCATCGGTCCGCCCATCACCCGGCGGGCCAGACCGATGCCGTCGCCCTTGATGCCACCGGCAAAGGCGATGACTTCCTCAGCCAGCGTTCCGATACGCACCTCGATGTTGCCCGGTTGTGCGGCACACGCACCATTGACGGTCACAATCCTGGAAATCAGCGGCTTGCCTTCGCGAATGGCGGCACGCATGGCGAGCGCCGTCCCCACGTTATGCACGACCACACCAATATCGAATGCGCGGCCGTCCGCTGGCACCTCTTTCCCGGTCAACACGTGAATCAGCTGTTTTTCCGAGCCCATGGGGTAGCGCGCCGGCACCGGACAGATGCGAACGTTCGCGACACCGGCGGCGGCAGCCTGCATCGCCGCGATCGCCTCCGGCTTGTTGTCTTCAATGCCAACCAGTGCCTCCGTCGCGCCGGTCGCATGCAACATGATGCGTATCCCGTCCACGATCCCTGCCGCCTGATCGCGCATTTGCCGATCGTCGCAAGACAGGTAGGGCTCGCATTCCCCCCCGTTCATCACCAGCGTCGTTACCTTGGCGCGCGACGCACCGGTCAACTTCACGGCAGACGGAAACGCCGCACCGCCCAGGCCAACCACGCCGGCAGCGGCCACGCGCTTGCCAATCTCCATTGGTGTCAGCGCAAACGGATCCTCGCAGCCACTCAGATCAATCCAGGTATCGCTGCCATCGGCCTCCAGAATGATGGCTGGCAAACTCAGTCCCGAAGGATGCGGGGCAGTAATTTCCGTGACGGCAGTGATGGTGCCCGAGGTCGGCGCATGCAAGGGCGCCGACACCATGCCCTGCGCTTCCGCAATCAGTTCGCCCTTTTTCACCTGCTGACCCACCAGCACGCAAGGCCGGGCCGCACTGCCGAGATGCTGCTGCAACGGCAGATAGAGGCGGGCCGGCACGGGCATTACCCGAAGCGGCTGATCGGCGGCGGGTCCCTTGTGGTCGTCCGGATGCACGCCCCAGTCGTCCCCCAGCAATTGCTTGAACAGATTCATGAATCCCATGGCAGTCTCTCGCGTCAGGGTCAGGCAGCCGCCGGCCGGGGCATGACCCAGTGTTGCAGGGTGACCGGCACGGGTCGCATCACCAGCGCCTCGGTCGGACATTTTTCGATGCAGCTGGAACAGCCGGTGCAGGCTTCGCGGAACACGTTGTGGACCTGCTTGGCCGCACCGATGATGGCGTCGGTCGGACACACCTTGCTGCAGCGGCAACAGCCGATGCACAGTTCTTCCAGCACGACGGCGATTTTCGGTCCCTCATCGCTCATCGCCGACAAATCGACGGCCAGACCCAGCTTGGCTGCAATCGCCGAAGCCAGCGCCTTGCCGCCGGGCGGGCAACAGGTGGCGGGCGCTGTGCCTGCCACAATCGCTTCTGCCGCGCCGGAACAGCCGGGGAAGCCGCATTGGCCGCAATTGGAGCCGGGCATCATCGCGGTCAGTTCTTCGACCACCGGATTGCCTTCGACCTTGAGAAATTTGTTGGCGATGCCAAGCACGATCCCGAAAGCGGCACCGAGCAGGGTCAGGCTGAGAATGGCTGCGATCATTCCGTTTCTCCCTTACACGTTGAGGCCGGAAAAGCCCATGAAGGCCAGCGCCAGCAAGCTGATCGTGACAAAGGCCACCGGCGCACCAGCGAAGGCAGCCGGGACTCTGGCCAGTGCCACGCGCTCGCGCAGGCCGGCAAAAATCAGCAAGACCAGCGTAAATCCCAGCGCTGAACCGAAGCCGTACAAGAGGCTTTTGAACAGGCTGAATTTCTGTTCCACATTGAGTAGCGCAACGCCCAATACCGCGCAGTTGGTGGTGATCAGCGGCAGATAGATGCCCAGCGACTGGTAAAGGCCGGGACTGGATTTCTTGATGAACATCTCGGTGAATTGCACCACCGAGGCAATCACCAGGATGAAGCTGAGGATACGCAGATAACCCAGGCCCAAGGGTTGCAAGAGCCAGTTGTCGAGCATCCAAGAAGCGGCGGCGGCTAGCGTGATGACGAAGGTGGTCGCCAGCCCCATGCCCAGTGCACTATCCACACTCTTGGACACGCCCATGACCGGGCACAGTCCCAGGAACTTGATCAGCACCACGTTATTGATCAGTGCGGTACTCAGTAGCAGTAAGAGGATTTCGCTCATGTCGGAGGCAGATTGGTTGGCCTGTGCGCCTAAGTGCATAAGGCGTGCCAATTCGTATTGAGTACCCGAAATCCCATCCTGAGGCCGATTTCACGGTCAACGCCTCAAATCAGTGCGTTTTTCCGCGCAACAAATGTCGCAAACGCGACAGCCATCGTTGCTTTTCCTCCCTGACAGCGAACTTTCAAGGGCTGGCACCGGGGATTTTGCGCGGCATGGAATCTGCTTGAATCAAACGACGCCCCTTTGAGGATATCGCCATGTCGGCCCAAGCGCTCCCCATCACAACCTGCGACCAACCCACCGAAATTGCCTTGCCGCCCGAGGTTTACCGTCAGGCGGTCGACCAGGCCGATCTGGCGATTTCGATCACGGATACGCACGCCAACATCCTCTTTGCCAATGAGGCCTTCACCCGCATCAGCGGTTACAGCCGCGAAGAGATCATTGGCAAGAATGAATCCGTGCTTTCCAACCACACCACGCCGCCGGAAATTTATAAAGCCATGTGGACCGCGCTGTCTGCGCAACGCCCGTGGTCTGGCCGCCTGCTTAACCGGCGCAAGGACGGCAGTCTATATCTGGCCGAACTGACCATTTCTCCCGTGGTCGATCCGCGTGGCCGTACCACGCACTTCCTCGGCATGCACCGCGATGTGACCGAACTGCACCGCCTGGAACGTGTGGTGCGCAACCAGAAACAGCTGATTGAATCGGTGGTCGATGCGGCCCCCATTGCCTTTGCCCTGCTCGATCCGACGGGGCGCATCGTGCTCGACAATCAGGAATACAAGAAGCTGGTCACCGATCTGCGCCTGAATGAGCCGGCGCGCACCTTCCTCGATGGCCTGCTGCCCGACTGGCAAAACAAACTGGCCACGGACATCGAGCGTTGCGCCTTCATCTGCCGCGAAATGCGCATCGATCGCCAGGGCGCCCGTCCGCGCTGGCTGTCCATCACCGCGCAGCCGATCACCATGCAGAGCGACTGCGCCGACAG
>JAKLLI010000155.1 GCA_023150195.1 Azonexus sp. | reverse complement strand
TTCGAGGAAATCAGCAAACCCCTGTTCGGCCTTGATTGCCGCTTCGGCAATCACCGGGTAGATCTCCGGTACTCGATCAAGGCCCAGCAACTCGCAGGAGGCGCGGATACGTTCTGCTTGAATATCGATGATTACCTCCCTAAGCAGCCGCTGCGACCAGCTGATCGTAGAACGACAGTGGGCGTTGCAGCGGGGTAACGACATGGAGAACAGGCTTGGTCAGCGACTCCTCCCGGACCGACACGCCGGTATAGCTGGGCGGAAAGGCTTGCAGGTGGGGTTGTTCAGCCTTCAACATTTTCTCCGGTTGTTCCTTGGTCGTGGCGTGAATACGGACATTAGCCGTTTCGCGCAGCCAGCGCCGAACCTCTACGTTGGCCGTGTCCTTATCCAGTTCAATTCCACTCATCTTGAGGCGGGGTAATCCCCCCGGAATTTAGCGGCAGTTAAAAGTAGAATTTTCTCCAAAGTAGCCCGAGGAAGTTTTACATGAAGACATCACGCTTTTCCGACAGCCAGATCATTGCCGTACTCAAGCAGGCAGAGGGCGGTAGCCCGGTTCCCGAACTCTGCCGGGAGCACGGCATCAGCTCCACCACGTTTTACAAATGGCGCAGCAAATTCGGGGGCATGGATGCCTCGCTGATGGCCCGCCTGAAGGAACTGGAAGACGAGAACCGGCGGCTGAAGAAGATGTATGCCGAAGAACGTCTCAAGGCCGAAATCGTCCAGGAGGCCCTGCAAAAAAAGTGGTGAAGCCATCTTGCCGACGCGAGATGGCACAACGAACCGTAGAGAACGGCGTCAGCATCCGAGTGGCCTCTGCCTGGCGTTTGGCATCAGCCAGACCTGTTACCGCTACCAGGCAAAGCAGTCAGCAGAGAATGTCGAAATCGCCGACCACCTGATCCGGCTGACCCACAACCAACGCAACTGGGGATTCGGACTGTGCTTTTTGTACCTGCGCAACGTGAAGGGCTACCGATGGAATCACAAACGGGTGTATCGCATTTACCGCGAACTGGAGCTGAACCTGAGGATCAAGCCGAGAAAGCGGATCGTCCGGGAGAAGCCGGAACCCCTAGCCGTGCCGGAAAGCATCAACCAATGCTGGTCAATGGATTTCATGCATGACCAACTTTCGGATGGCCGAAGCTATCGCTTGCTCAATGTGATTGATGATTTCAACCGGGAAGCCCTGGCGATCGATATTGACCTATCGTTGCCGTCAGAGCGGGTAGTACGGGCACTGGATCAGATCATCGAGTGGCGAGGAAAACCACAGGTCATTCGCAGCGATAACGGTCCCGAATACATCAGCGGCACATTCATCGCCTGGGCAGAACGCCGAGGCATACGGCTTGATCACATCCAGCCCGGCAATCCGCAGCAGAACGCTTATGTCGAACGCTACAACCGGACGGTCCGCTACGACTGGCTAAGCCATTACCTGTTCGAATCGATTGAAGAGGTGCAGAACTATGCGACCGACTGGATGTGGACCTACAATCACGAGCGCCCCAACATGGCGCTCGGTGGCATTACCCCGAAACAGAAGTCAGCTCTTTTAACCAACTCTACTTCTGACCGCTGCTAAAAATGGGGGGATTACCCTATGTCCCTTTTGACCAACAAAAAGAGGGTCAAACAGACAAAAAAGGCGGCTCGGGTTACCCCGGCCGCCTTTTGGGAAAACGAGAAAAGCTTGGTGTGTACGCTTACTTCTTCATCGGGCAGGTATTCATGCCGAGCAGCGGGTAGAGCGGGCACCAGCCCATCAGGCCGGTGGCCAGCGGGACGATGCCGATGTAGCCCCAGGCCGGCAGCATGCCGGCAACGGTTGCGCCAAGCAGGCCGGCGCCTGCAACGATACGAAGGATTTTGTCGATGCCGCCAACATTGCTTTTCATGATGTGTGCTCCGTGAGGGGTTTGGATGGCTGAACTTTATCCGGGATGGCGACCGGGGTCTGTAACCTGAGTCACACAGAGAGCATTTTGTTCAAACCTTCACGGTCAACGAGGACGATCTGTTCGCGCCCCAAAGTGACCAGGCCTTGCGCTGCAAAGCCCTTGAGCAGTCGGCTGACGATTTCGCGGACGCTGCCCAGTTCGTCGGCCAGTTGCTGATGGGTGACGGAAAGCGTGGATTCCTGCCGGTTGAGCAGCAGGCGGGCGAGCCGCTGATCGAGGCGGGTAAAGGCAACCTCTTCAACCAGCTGCATCAGTTCTGCAATGCGCTCGGAGAACAGATGGAAAACAAAATCACGGAAGGGCGCATGGTCGACCAACAGGCGGGCGAACTCGCCCGGCGACAAGGCCAGCAGGGTCAACGGCGTTTCGGCGATGCCACGGGCGTTGTAATCGCTACGCCCGAGCAGGCAACTGGACGAAATGATGCAGGAGCCGCCGGGACTGACACGGTAGAGCATCAGTTCCCGACCGTTGGCCGCCTGTTTGATGACGCGAATGCTGCCGGAGAGCAACAGCGGAAAGCCCTGACAGGGCTGGCTTTCGGCAAACACCTGCGTACCGGCCGGCAGGGTCATCACCGCTTCCGGGCGGAGCAGGCTGTCCAGAAGATCTGCGGGCAGGCCGGCCAGTGCCGGGTAGAGCTTCAGCAGGCTATTGCGGTCGACCGGTGTCGTCATCGTGTTTTCAATCCAGCGTGGCCCAGACCGGCGCATGGTCGGAGGGCCGTTCACGTTTGCGCGGTGCACGGTCAACGCCGGCGGCGGTGCATTTTTCAGCCAACGGTGGCGAGAGCAGGATATGGTCGATGCGCAGCCCGAGGTTTTTCTGGAAACCGAGCATGCGGTAATCCCACCAGCTGAAGGTTTTTTCCGGCTGTTCGAAGAGCCGGAAACTGTCGGCCAGACCGAGGCCGAGCAGGCGCTGGAAGGCCGCGCGCTCAGGCGGCGAAACCAGAATGCCATCCTGCCAGCGCTTGGGGTCGTGTACGTCGCGGTCGTCCGGGGCGATGTTGTAGTCACCGCACAGCGCCAGTTGCGGGTAGTGCTTGAGTTCGCTCTCCAGCCACTGCGCCAGCGCATCCAGCCAGCGCAACTTGTAGTCGTACTTGTCGCAACCGACTTCCTGGCCGTTGGGCATGTAGGCAGATACCACGCGCACGCCGTTCACGGTGCCGCTGATCAGGCGTTTTTGTTCGTCGGGAAACAGCGGGTTGCCGCAGATGACATCCTCGATGGGCGAGGTGGCGAGCAGGGCGACGCCGTTATAGGTTTTCTGGCCGGAAAAGGCGACGTGGTAGCCCGCGGCCTCGATCTCGGCGCGCGGAAAGTTGTGGTCTTCCAGCTTCAATTCCTGCAGGCAGAGGGCATCCGGCTTGGCCTCTGCCAGCCAGTCGAGCAGGTGCGGCAGGCGCACCTTGAGCGAATTGACGTTCCAGGCCGCCAGCTTCATCAGGCCGCCACCATGCCGCTGTGGCGCAACAGCGCGTCCGGGCTGGGTTCGCGGCCACGGAAGGCCTTGAAATTTTCCAGTGCCGGGCGCGAACCACCGCGTGACAGGATTTCGTCGAGGTAGCGCTTGCCCACCGTGGCATCAAAGGGATTGCCGGCTTCCTCGAAGGCCGCATACGCATCGGCAGACAGCACTTCCGCCCACTTGTAGCTGTAATAGCCGGCGGCATAGCCGCCGCCAAAAATGTGCGAGAAGCTGTTGGGGAAACGGTGCCAGGCTGGCGGGAAAAGGACCGCGACTTCCTGACGGACTTCCTGAATCAGGTCCATCACGGTCGACGTGCCTTTCGGGTCAAATTCGCAATGCAGGCGCATGTCGAAAATGGAAAATTCCAGCTGGCGTACCGTCATCATGCCGCTCTGGAAATTCTTGGCGGCCAGCATCTTGTCGTAGAGTGCGCGCGGCAGGGCGGCGCCGGTATCGACATGGCCCGTCATGCCTTGCAGGACGTCCCATTCCCAGCAGTAGTTTTCCATGAACTGTGAGGGCAGTTCGACCGCATCCCATTCCACGCCGTGAATGCCGGAAACGCCCAGTTCCTCGCCGCGCGTCAGCAGGTGGTGCAGGCCGTGGCCGGCTTCGTGGAAGAGGGTGATGACTTCGTCGTGGGTAAAGGTGGCCGGCTTGCCACCCACCGGGCGGGCGAAGTTGCAGTTGAGGTAGGCAATCGGCGTCTGGATACCGCCCGTGGTGCGCTTGCGCGAGCGCGCTTCGTCCATCCATGCGCCGCCACGCTTGGTTTCGCGGGCGTAGAGATCCATGTAGAACTGGCCCACCAGATTGCCCGAAGGCGTTTCGATACGGTAGAAGCGGGCATCTTCGCTCCACACCGGGGCCTCATCGGCTTTCACGTGAACGCCAAACAGGCTTTCGATCACCTTGAACAGGCCGGCGACCACCTTGGGTTCGGTGAAGTATTGCTTCACTTCCTGTTCGGAGAAGGCGTAGCGCGCCTGCATCAGCTTTTCCGAGGCGTAGGCGGCATCCCAGGGCTGGAAATCGGCGATGCCGAGTTCGTCTTGGGCAAAAGCCAGCAGTTCGGCCATGTCGCGTTCGGCAAAGGGCTTGGCCTTGGCCGCCATCTCGCGCAGGAAAGTCAGCACCTGCGCCGGGGTGTCGGCCATCTTCGGGTAGAGCGACACTTCGGCAAAGTTGGCGAAACCGAGCATCCTGGCGTCTTCCTCGCGTAGTTCGAGGATGCGCTTCATGATCGGCGTGTTGTCCCATTCCGCCTTCGAGCTGCCGTCGTTGAATTCGGCGGCGCGGGTGGCATAGGCGCGGTACATGCGGGCGCGCAGTTCGCGATTCTCGGCGTATTGCATCACCGGGCCGTAGGACGGGGCGTGCAGGGTGAATTTCCAGCCCTCGATCCCGGCTTTTTCGGCATTGAGGCGGGCCGCCTCTTTCACATCGTCCGGCAGGCCGGCGAGCACGGCTTCATCGGCGACGATCTCGGCAAAGGCGTTGGTCGCATCGAGCAGGTTTTCCGAGAACTTGGCGGCGAGTTGCGAGAGTTCTTCCATGATGGCCTGGAAGCGCGGCTTCTGGTCTTCCGGCAATTCGGCGCCCCCCAGGCGGAAGTCGCGGATTTCGTTATCGACAATTTTTTGCTGTTCTGCGGTCAACGTCGCGTAGGCCTCACTTTTCTTCAGCGTGCGGTATTTGTCGAACAGCTTCAGGTTCTGGCCGAGTTCGCTGTAGAAGCGCGAGACTTCCGAGCGCACCCGCGAAATCGCCCCAGGTGGCGGGGGTGGTGTCTGCGGTCAGGCGTTCGATCAGGACGCGGCCTTCGGCCAGCAACTGGGTGATGGCGGGTTTGACGTGTTCCGGCTGGATCTGGTCAAAGCGCGGCAGGTCGGAGAAATCGAGCAGGGGATTGGGGGTGGTCGTCATGTTTTCGGGGCAAGAAAAAGGGGCGGTCGTGGCCGCCCCGGTTTGGCGTCAATGGACTTTATTCTACTAGGTCGCGATACGCATGCCACGAGGCATGGCCGAGAATCGGCATGATCACCACCAGACCAAAGAGCAGGGTGGCAAAGCCGAGCACGGTGAGGCCGACGATGAGCGCGGCCCAAACCAGCAAGGGCGCCGGATTGGCCAGCGTTGCACGCAAACTGGTAGCCATCGCGGTAACGACGTCGGTTTGCCGGTCGAGCATCATGGGGACAGCGACAACAGCCAGCGTAAAGACCAGTCCGGCCAGCAGCGCGCCGATGATCAGCCAGGTCAGGACGAAGGGCAAATGCTCGCCGGCCAGAATGATTTCGGTGAGCAGTGCGCTGCCATTGAAGGCGCCGCCCCCGCTAAGCAGGGCAAACGCGACCGCGGAAAAACGCTCCCAAAGCAGCATCAGCAAGGCCAGCATCAGGCCGAACAGGGCCAGCGATTCGCCATTGCTGCGATAGCAGCGCAGGCTATCGATGAACATCAGGCGTTCGCCGTTGGCGTGGCTGCGGCTCAATTCGTACAGGCCAGCGGCCAGGAGCGGCGCGACAAGGAAAAAGCCGGAGAGCGCCACGGTAAACAGATGGGGTTGATCCAGCAGGGTCAGCAGGATCAGGTCGCCGCCCAAGGCAAACAGCAGGCCGTAAGCCAGTGAAGGCAAGGGGTTGGCACGCAGGTCGGCCCAGCCGGCTTTCAGCCAGGTTAGTGCGCGCAGCGTGGGCAGTTGGCGGATGCCGGGTTGCGGCAGGGCATCCAGTCTGAGGCCGTGGGAAAGTCGCATGGCAGTCTCCTGGGTTGCGGGACACTGCCGTTTGACCCGGCACATCGTGCCGGGTTCATCAAGACATCGTTACAGCGTGTGACCGGTCAGCTTTTCGTAGGCTTCCTGGTACTTGGCGCTGGTGCGGGCAATCACTTCTTCCGGCAGTTTGGGGCCGGGGGCAACCTTGCCCCAGTCCAGGGTTTCCAGATAGTCGCGCACATACTGCTTGTCGTAAGACGGCGGGTTGCTGCCTTCGGCGTATTGATCGGCCGGCCAGAAACGGGAGGAATCCGGGGTCAGGGCTTCGTCAATCAGGTGCAGGGTACCGGCGGCATCAATGCCGAATTCGAACTTGGTGTCGGCAATGATGATGCCCCGCGTGGCAGCGAAGGCGGCGGCTTCCTGATAGAGGCGGATCGCCGCGTCGCGGGCTTCGGCACACAGCTGGGCGCCGGTCTTGCCAGTCCCCTTGAGGGCCTCGGCCAGCGTGGCGTCGCAATTGGCGGCGGCTTGATCGTAGGACACGTTTTCGTCGTGATCACCGACTTCGGCCTTGGTGGCCGGCGTAAAGATGGGTTGCGGCAACTTGGCTGCCAGCTTGAGTCCGGCGGGCAGGGCAATTCCGCAGATGGCGCCGGTGTCCTGATAATCCTTCCAGCCGGAGCCGATCACATAGCCGCGAACCACGGCTTCGATGGGCAGCGGCTTGAGGCGCTTGACCACCACGGCACGGCCGCGCACCTGCTCGCGTTCGTTTTCGGCAA
>JAKLLI010000154.1 GCA_023150195.1 Azonexus sp. | reverse complement strand
GGCGTCACGATCAATTCGTTGACGCCCAGCATCTGGGCAAGAATGCCAGTCGCACCCGCTTCCGCCGGTGCGGCTGAATTCCTGATGTCAGTTGAGGTGTCGTGCAACTTCATGCATCCCCCGATGGCTCGCCGCAACAGGATGTTGAGGAGATCACGACGATGTGGATTTTTCCGGATATCCTAACTGCATCACCAAGGGCGCCGCAATCGTTAAATTCGACACGGGAAACAAAAAATGACAAACAAAACAACATTCAAGGCAGTTGTCATCGGCAGCGGCTTCGGCGGCGCTGTCACGTGCTGCCGGCTGGCCATGAAATGGCCGGGGGAGGTTTTGTTGCTGGAGCGCGGCGCCCGCTACCCCAAAGGCAGTTTTCCGCGCAGCCCCAAGGATTTTTCGGAAAATTTCTGGTCGACCGCCGCCGGTGCGAAAGCGCCGCTCAAGGGATTGTTCGACATCCGCAATTACCGTCGCATGGACGCGGTGGTCGCTGCCGGCCTGGGGGGTGGGTCGCTGATTTACGCCAATGTCTTCATGGCGCCGCCGCGCTGGGTTTTTGACACGCAATGGCCGTCGACCGTCCAAAGCGAAACGCTGGCGCCGTATTATCAGGTTGCCCGCGACGTCTTGGGCGCACGCCAGTTACCCCCAGCAGGCAGCGACCCCCGACGTCAAATTCCGCGCAGCGACGTCTTTGCCCAATTCGCAGCACGAGAGTCACGACAGAGCAAGCCGGCGGAAATCTGCGTCTTTTTCGGGAATGGCTACGCGCGGAATGGCCAGCCCCCCTTGCCCATTGGCGAACAGGAAAGCAACCGCTATGGGGCGAGCCAGACTGCCTGTACCTATTGCGGCGAATGCGACATCGGCTGCAACGTCCATGCCAAGAACACGCTGGATCTCAACTACCTCTACGCTGCCGAGCACACGCATGGGGCGCGGATTGAAACTAGCTGCATCGCCGAGAAGATTTGTCCCCTGAATGCGGCAGGGGAAGACGACAGCACTGCCAACGGTCAACACGGCTACCGCGTGCATTACCGGGATGGGGACGGCTGCCTGCACGCCATCACCGCCGAACGCGTCGTACTGGCCGCCGGCACCCTGGGCAGCAACGAGCTGCTGCTGCGCTGTCGCGATGAATTCGGCACCCTGCCGCGCGTCAGTCAGCAGTTGGGCAAACGCTTTTCCGGGAACGGCGATTTCGTGTCGGTGGTCGTCGCCGGCGACACGCCCATCGATCCAAACTACGGCCCGGTCATCACCCAGTACATCGACTACGACCTGCACACCCCCAAACCCGGGCAGCCCGCCTTCATGCTGGAAGATGCGGCCTACCCGACGCTGATGTCCTGGTACGTCGAAGGTTTGCAACCCATGCTCAATCCGCTTTACCTGATCAAACGGCTGTTCCGGACGCTGGGCGTTTGGGGCCGACGGGTTCGACAGACCCTGTTTGGCGGTAAGTGGAGCGGTTCGGTGGTCGATTACTTTCATCAACTGCTGCGCGGCGATATCGCTTACCGCAGCAGCGTCCTGCTCTTCATGGGCCGCGACCAGGGCGATGGCGAACTCAGCTTGCGCCGCGGCAACCTGGACCTGAATTGGCCGCAAAAGGCCAGTCGACCGCTGTACGACGCCATCGTCGCCTGTGGCCGCCGCTTTGGCGACTTTATCGGCGCCAAAGCCTACATCCCCCAGCCCACCTGGGCCTGGCCCATACGCAACAACGTCACCGTGCATCCACTGGGCGGCTGCGCCCTTGCCGAGAACGCGGCCAAGGGCGTGGTCAGTTGCCAGCCTGGCGAGCGCGGCCAGGTCTTCGGTTACCACGGGCTCTACGTGGCCGATGGGGCGATTTTGCCGGCTTCGGTCGGTGCTAATCCGAGCGCAACCATTGCCGCACTGGCCGAATGGATTGCGGAAGACATCACCGGCATGACGCCGGATGCCACCCTGGGAGTTCCCGATCATGACTGACAAAACCCCCATCGCTTTTCAGTTCACCGAGGACATGAAAGGTTATGTCGCCGCCGGGCAGCATGCGACACAGGCCGGCCACGATTTGGGCAAAGCCGACAACAGCTGGCTCAATTTCCGCCTCACCATCCGCACCGAGGATCTCGACCGTTTTCTCAATGAAGCCAAGCATCCCGCCCAAGCCATCGGCTATGTCGAAGGGCCGTTGATCGGCGGACGCTACCCGGTGCTCAAAGGCGAATTCAATCTTTTCGCCGATAGCGGCGACCGCAATCGCAAGACCATGCTGTACCGCCTGTTTTTTGAAGATGCCGCCGGTCGACCGCTAACACTGAGCGGCACCAAACACATTCAAAACAACCCGGGGCCGGATCTTTGGGCCGATACCACCACGCTGCATACCAATCTATTCAACGGGCACATTGCGAGCGCCGACGAAGCCACGGCGACGGTCGCTGCCAGCGGCCTGCTCCACATCCAGCCGCTGGATTTCATGCGTCAGCTCACCACTTTCCGTGCCGATGCCGAGCACTTGAGCGACCGACTCGCCGCCATCGCCCGCTTTGGCCGCTTCTTTGCCGGCGAGCTCTGGGACACCCACGGCCTGCCTCGGCATCACCGCCCCGAGCCCACCGTCTGGGAGATTCCGAAATACACGCTGGACGGCGTCAAGGACGCCGAGATCAGCACTCACTACGCCAGCACTGCGGATGGCATCGGCATCAGCCTCTTGCGTTTTCAACGCGGCCCGGCCTGCCGCGATGTCGTATTGCTGGTACCGGGCCTGACCGCCGCCAGCGACATGTTCATCATGCCCGAACATCGCAATCTGACGACCTGCCTGCTCGACGCGCGATTCACCGATGTCTGGACGCTGGATGGCCGGATCAGCAACCGCCAGCCCTACAACCTGTCGCGCCATCGTTACACCGTGGATGATGTGGCCCTCTACGACAACCCCGCCGCCATCGACACCCTCCGCAAGGCGGTTGGCCCGGACGCCCGGATTCACATCATCAGCCATTGCCTCGGCGCCCTGTCGATCGCCATGAGCCTGTTTGGCAAAACCATCCATAACATCGCCAGCGTCATCTGCAACGGCGTGGCACTGACGCCGACGGTCAACCGGCTCGCCCAGGCGAAATTACATGTCGGCCCCTTTGCCGCCGAATACCTGCTCGGCGTCGACTACCTGAATCCCCAATGGCGCAGCCAGCCCGGTATTTTCCCCGGCAAGCTGCTGGCCAAGGCCGTCTCATTTTTTCACCGCGAATGCGACAACCCCGCCTGCCACATGACCAGCTTCATGTGGGGCTGGGGCAACCCGGTTCTGTTCAAGCACGACAACCTGCACGACGTCACCCACCGGCGTACCGGCGACCTCTTCGGCGGTAGTGGCGTCCATTACTACCGACATGTGCTCAAAATGCTCAAGGCCGGGAATACCGCGGTCAAATTCGATCCTGATGATGCGCGCTATCGCCCACTGCCCGACAACTACTTTGAACATGCCGCGGAGATCGAGACGCCGATGTTACTGGTGGCAGGTCAGGACAACGCGCTGTTTTTCGACTCGAACATTCGCTGCCACGAACGACTGGAAGCCATCGTGCCCGGACGCCACGGATTGGCCGTGATCCCCGGTTACGGCCACGCTGATGTGATCATCGGCAAAAATGCCGCGCAGGACGTGTTTCCGCGCTTCATCGACTTCCTGCGTCGCCATGCCGGCCCCTGAAACAGCCACACCGCAACTGCCTCATGCCCCCAACACCGCCTTTGTCCCCGCTGACCCGTTACGCCATGCCCTTGCTGGCGCTCTTTCTAAGCGCATGCGCCAGCCTCGTCGGGCTCAAACTCAACGAACGCTTTGGCGCCCCCGACCCCACCACCTTCGACCGCCCCCCGACGGTTGCCCAAGCCAATGTCCCGGACTACCAGCGCGACATCCGCCCCTTGCTTGATCAGCGATGCGTGACTTGCCACGCCTGTTACGACGCACCTTGCCAACTCAACCTCAGCCGTTACGACGGCATCACCCGTGGCGCCTCCGCCGTCAGTGTCTATTCCGGTGCCCGCCTGCTTGCCGCCGAGCCTTCGCGCATCGGCATCGATGCCCATCAGATCAGCGCCTGGCGGGACAAGGGATTCTTCCCGGTCCTGAACGAACGCAGCCAAACACGGGAAGCCAATCAGGCCGGCGGCGTGATGTATCGCCTGCTCGCCCAGAAAATGCATCAGGCGCCGCCCCCTGCTGGGGCAATACGCGATCCGGACCTCGATTTTTCCATCGACCGCACGGCGGTCTGCACCACGGCAGAAGGTGTCGATGACTATCTGAAAAATCATCCCACGCGCGGCATGCCCTTCGGACTGCCCCCCCTCAGCCAGCCCGAGTTCAACACCCTGGCCCACTGGCTGGCCGAAGGCGCCCCCTTCAGCCAGCCGCCCCCTCTGCCGCAGGCTGTGGTCAAACAGATCGCGGACTGGGAGCGCTTCCTTAACGCGGACGAACTCAAGCACCAACTGACCGCCCGCTACATTTACGAACACTGGTTTGTCGGCCATCTGTGGTTCAGCGAGATGCCTGATCAACGCTTCGAACTGGTGCGCAGCCGCACCCCGCCCGGCCAGCCCATCGACCGCATTGCAACCCGGCGCCCCTACGACGATCCCGGGGTCGCCCGCGTCTATTACCGGCTCGCCCGACTCGATGCGACGCCGGTCGCCAAAACCCATATGCCGCTACGCCTCGACGCCGCGCGACTGGCCCGTCTGCACGCGCAATTCATCGCGCCGCCCTACCCCATCACGGCACTGCCGGGCTATGACCCTGAGAACGCATCCAACCCCTTCGTCACCTTCCGTGATTTGCCGCTGGACGCCCGTTATCGACTGATGCTGGAAGAAGCCCAATTCACCCTGATGGGCTTCATGAAAGGCCCGGTCTGTCGCGGACAGGTGGCGCTCAATTCGATTGATGACCACTTCTGGGTAATTTTCGTCGCCCCCAACGCCAAAGAGTCGACCCTGATGCAGCGCCTGATCGACGGCGCCATGCCCGTACTGCGCCTGCCTGCCGAACACCAAAGCACCACCGGTCTGCTGGCCTGGCAACGCTATGCCGACCTGGAAATGCGTTATCTGGAAGGCAAGCGCAAGTTGATCAAAGACCTCGGCGAACAAGGCACCCAGCCGACACTCAAGGATATTTGGGATGGCGATGGGCACAACCCGAATGCCGCACTGACCGTGTTCCGGCATTTCGACAGCGCGTCGGTCGAGCGCGGCCTGATCGGCGAACGGCCGCAAACCGCATTCGTCATGGGCTACCCCTTGCTGGANNNNCAACGTCGGTCATCAGCTCGCGACCCGCCTGTATATGGATTTTCTGCGCATGGAAAGCGAACTGAATTTCCTGGTTTTCCTGCCGCTGAAGGATCGCCAGGCCGTACTCGACCACTGGTATCGCGAGCGCAGCCAGCCGCACAGCCGTTACTTTGCGGACGCCACCGCCCATTTCCCCCAGGAAACCGGCGTGCGCTTCACCACCCGCGATCCCCTGAACGAGTTTTACGCCATGCTCCGGCAACGCATGCAGCCGCTGCACGAACCAACCCATGCCTTGTCCTCGGCCAGGCTGGATGCCCGCACCGCCGGTCAACTCGAACAACTGGGCAAAATCGAGGGCATCGCGGCGTCGATCATGCCGGAGGACAGTTTGCTGCTGCTCAGCCTGCCTCAGGGGCGGACGGTCAATATCTCCATCCTGCGCAACAGCGCCCACAGCAACGTGGCCGAGTTGTTCTCCGAAGCAGCCCGACGCCTGCCGAATGAAGACAGCCTTACCGTCCAGCACGGTGTCGTCGGCGCCTATCCCAACGCCCTGTTTGCGGTGGACAGCCGCGATTTGGCAGCCTTCGTCCAGCAGGTACGCGCCTTGCGCACGCCCACCGACCTGAGCACCCTGGCAGATCGTTACGCCATCCGCCGCAGCGATCCGCGCTTCTGGTCCGTCAGCGACCAGATTCACGCCAACGATCGTCTACAGCAGCCGGAAAGCTTCGGCATCCTCGATTACAGCCGGCTGGAGAATTTCTGAACGAACAGATCCCTCGGCCAGCGTTCAGCCACAGGCGTAGAATGAGGACGAAACCACAACGTCAATAGGAGCGACCCATGTTTCCCGAATACCGTGACCTGATCACACAACTAAAAACCACGGACCGTCACTTTTTGAACCTGTTCGACAAACACAACGAACTGGACCAGAAGATCAAGAACATGGAAACCCATGTTGAGCCCGGTACCCCGATGGAAATTGAAATGCTGAAGAAGGAAAAGCTGCACCTGAAGGATGAGCTCTACCAAGTGCTGCGCAAAGCCCAGGAACAGGCACCGGCCGCCTGATTCGGCAATCCGCCTCCGGTCAACCGCGCTTCGGCGCGGTTTTTTCTGGGTTGGCAAATGCCGTTACCAAGCGCCACGCATCGGGAAAAGCATCATCTGGAAGGGCGCGAAAGCATCCAGGAAAGCACCAGCGCAGCGCTCACCAAGGGCAAATAAGCCCACGGCGGTGACCAACTGAGCCAGGCAAGCCCGCTGCTGACCGCCAGCATGGCAGCGGCCGCCAACTTGGCAAAGACCGGAATGACACTGCGAGTCCGCCACGCCACAATGGCCGGACCGAGTTGAGGATGTTCAAGCAGTCGGGCCTCCCACTCGGGATGCGAACGCGAAAAAAACCAGGCAGCCAGAATCAGGAAGGGTGTGGTCGGCAACAAAGGCAGGAAAATACCGATCGCGCCAAGTGCGATGCACACTATCCCCAGCCCCCGGTAAACAGGACGTTTCATCTCAACGCAACTCCCAATAGGCCGGATTGCTGTAATTTTCCTTCAGCAAATCAATGAACAGCCGTACCCGCAGCGGGAGATGACGGCGTTGCGGGAATACCGCATAAATACCCAGCGGCGGTGCCTGCCAGGCATCAAGCACCGAGGTCAGCCGGCCTTCCTTGAGATCGCGCCCAACCTCCCAGAGCGAACGCCAGGCCAGCCCCCGGCCGGCCAGCGCCCATTCATGCAACACCGCGCCATCATTGCACTCAAAGCGGCCGCTCACCTTGCGCGTATCCACCTCACCACTTTCCGGGTGACGGAATAGCCAGCCCCGCTGCTGGCCCAGCGACAGGCAATTGTGGCGCGCCAGATCCTCGGGATTGCGCGGCACACCGTGTTCGACCAGATACGCCGGACTGGCGACCACCATGCGCCGCATTTCACCAAGCCGCACGCTGATCAGGCTGGAATCGGTCAATTCACCAATCCGGATCGCACAATCGATGGATTCGTTGATCAAATCGACGATGCGGTCGCTGAGATCAAGGTTAACCGCTACCCCCGGATTGGCCTGCATGAAATCGCCCACCAAGGGCGCCACATGCTGGCGGCCAAAGCCGGCGGGCGCAGAGACCTTCAGATAGCCACTGGCCTGGACGCTACCGAGCGAGACGGCGGCTTCGGCGTTGGCCAGATCATTGAGCAGCTTCTGGCAATCCTCCAGAAAGGCCTGGCCTTCGAAGGTGAGCGTCAGCTTGCGCGTGGTGCGCAGCAACAAACGCACGCCCAGCCGGGATTCCAGCGCATCCAGCCGTCGACCGATGATGGCCGGTGTCACGCCTTCCGCGCGCGCCGCCGCCGACAAACTGCCGCGAATTGCGACACTAACAAAGGCTTCGATGTGCTTTAGACGATCCATTTTTTACTTTTAGTAAAAGATGAATTGATTCTAGCCGGCTTTTTAGTCCGGGAGAAGGCTTATAGAATGCGCTGCATCGCAACATTCCACAGCCTTTCTTCAGGAGATCCGCATGGCCATCAATCTGCCCGCCGGTATGCAAATTACCGCCCCCGTGAAGCCCGAATGGGAATCCATTCTGACCACCGAAGCCCTCGAGTTCGTGGCCAAGCTGCACCGCGCTTTCGAAGCCCGCCGTCAGGAATTGCTCAAGGCCCGCGTCGACCGTCAGGCCCGCATCGATGCCGGCGAAATGCCCGACTTCCTGCCGGAAACCAAGGCGATCCGCGAAGGTGACTGGAAAGTGGCCCCGGTGCCGCCCGCCCTGCAATGCCGCCGCGTGGAAATCACCGGCCCGGTCGAAGCCAAGATGATCATCAACGCCTTCAACTCGGGCGCTGACTCCTACATGACCGACTTCGAGGATTCCAACAGCCCGAACTGGGACAACCAGATTCAAGGCCAGGTGAACCTGTACAAGGCCATCCGCCGCGAACTCTCCTTCAAGAACGAAGCCGGCAAGGAATACAAGCTCAACGACAAGATCGCCACCCTGCAGATTCGTCCGCGCGGCTGGCACCTCGACGAGAAGCACGTGCTGGTTGACGGTCAACGCGTTTCCGG
>JAKLLI010000153.1 GCA_023150195.1 Azonexus sp. | reverse complement strand
GTTGAAGGTGCCGAGGACGTTGCGCAATTCCTGTTCGCGGCCCGGCACGTTGCTGCGACCGGCGGCGATGGCTTCCTTGGCCAGCCGGGTCATGTGTTCCAGAGGCGTGTCTTGCGGGCGCAGGATGTCGAGCTCCTGCTGCGCGAAGTAGCCGATGTTGAGGCCCTTGCCTTCGGTCACTTCACCGCTGATGGCCTTGAGGTCACGGGCGATGGTCTTGACCAGCGTCGATTTGCCTTGGCCGTTGGCACCCAGAATGCCAATGCGCTGCCCCGCCATGACCGAACGGTGGATGCCGCGCACGATGGTGGTGGGCGGCGTACTTTCCGGTGCATCTTCCGGCGGCGGATAGCCGATGGCGACATCAACCATCGACAGCATGGGATTGGGCAGGTTTTGCGGTTCCTGAAATTCGAAGGTGAATTCGGCCTCGGCCAGCACCGGGGCAATCTTCTCCATGCGTTCCAGCGCCTTGACCCGGCTCTGCGCCTGCTTGGCCTTGCTGGCCTTGGCCTTGAAACGGTTGATGAAGGATTGCAGGTGGGCGATCTTGTCGGCCTGCCGCGCCATGGTGGCCTGTTGCAACGCCATTTGTTCGGCGCGCATGTCTTCGAATTTGCTGTAGTTTCCGCCATAACGCACCAGCTTGGCGTTGTCGATGTGCAGCGTGACGCTGGTGATGGCGTCGAGAAATTCGCGGTCGTGGCTGATCATCACCAGCGTGCCGGGGTAGCGTTTGAGCCAGGCTTCCAGCCACACCAGGGCATCGAGGTCCAAGTGATTGGTCGGTTCGTCGAGCAACAGAATGTCGGAAGGACACATCAGGGCACGGGCCAGTTGCAGGCGCATCCGCCAGCCGCCGGAGAAACTGTCGACCGGCTGGTGCAGTTCCGAAACCTTGAAGCCGAGACCGAGGATCAGCGATTGCGCCCGCGCTTCGGCATCGTGCTCGCCGGCATCGTTGAGTGCCATGTAGGCTTCGGCCATGCGCATGCCGTCGTCGCTGGCTTCGGCGGCGGCCACTTCGTTGCGTGCGGCGAGCAGCGTCGTGTCGCCATCGATGACGAAATCCGTCGCGCTTTGCGCCGTTTCCGGCATGTCCTGTGCGACCTGCGCCATGCGCCAGTGCGCGGGCATGTTGAAATCGCCGCCGTCTTCATGCAAAGACCCGTTGAGCAAGGCAAAAAGCGTCGATTTGCCGGCACCGTTGCGGCCAACCAGCCCCACCTTCTCGCCCGGATTGATGGTGACGGTGGTTTTGTCGAGCAGCACTTTCGAACTGCGGCGCAGGGTGACGTTCTTGAGCAGGATCATGGGCAGACTTTCGGGGAGGACGGGCATGATAGCCAGCCCCGCGGGCCGAAACCACGATTATTTGCCGGTCGACCGTTGAAATGTCGCATTTTTGACAAGGGGGTGCTGGCTATCGTGTTGTTTATAAAGACCTTGATGTTGGCGCTGCTTTTGCTTTGAAGCCCCTCATGAAAACCTTTCTCGACTGGTCGGCTTACGATACCTATGGGGTGGGCGATGCCTATGCAGGCATTCCCGCCACCGGGGGCAATTACGCCAAGGCGGTGGCGGTGTGCATGAACAACCACCAGTGCCAGCGTGAGGGCAAAGGGGTGATGTGCCCCAGTTTCCGGATCACGCAAGACCCGGCGCATTCGACCGGCGCCCGCGTCAAGGCCTTCAAGGCGGCGCTCAACGGGGAATTGGGGGACGATCCTTTCAGTCATCCCGAGTTGGCGGCGGCCATGGATTTGTGTGTGTCGTGCAAGGGTTGCAAGAAGGAGTGCCCCAGCGCGGTCGACATGACGCTGATCAAGACCGAATACCTTGCGCAGAAAAATGCGCGCCTCGGCGTATCGCGACGGGCTCGTTTGTTTGGTGCCTTGCCGCGTTGGTTGCATGAATGGAAGCCCAGCTTGCAGGCCCTGGTGCGCTGGCGCAATGCCTCGCCCTGGATGGCGCGGCTTGCCGAGCGCTGGCTGGGGATTTCGGCCCGGCGTTCCATTCCGGAAATCGTGGCGGGCGAGTTGCGTGCGCCCACGCCGGACCTAGCCGGTCCACGCGGCAAGGTGCTGCTTTTTGTGGATACTTTTGCCCGGCACTACAACCCGGAAGTGGCCGAGGCCGCGATTCAGGTCCTTCATGCCGGGGGATATACGGTCGACCTGCTGAAACCTGCGGAAACGGATGCCGAGCCGGCGCGCCCTTTGTGTTGCGGCCGCTCTTACCTGTCGCAAGGGCTCGTCGACGAGGCCCGGCAGGAAGCCGAGCGGGTCATGGCCGCGCTGGCCCCGGCACTGGCGGCAGGGACGCCGATTGTCGGCCTGGAGCCGTCCTGCCTGCTGGCGCTGCGTGACGAGTTTTACAGCCTGTCGCTGGGGCCGGCGGTAGGGCAACTGAGCAAACAGGTGTTTCTGTTCGAGGAATTCCTGATGCGCGAGGGCAACAAGGGGCTGAGTCTGCCGCTCAAACCCCTGCCGGGTGGGCGGGCTGTGGTCCATGGACATTGCCACCAGAAAGCCTTTGCCGCGATGAAATCGGTGCGCAAGGTGCTCGGCTGGATTCCCGGTTTCGAGTTTGACATCGTCGATGCCAGCTGTTGCGGCATGTCCGGCAGTTTCGGGCTGGAGGCCGAACATTACGAGGCCTCGGTGCGCATGGGCGAACTGGCGCTATTGCCCGCCGTTCGCGCAGCGGCTGACGATGCGGTGATCGTGGCAGACGGATTTTCCTGCCGGCATCAGATCCGCGATGGCAGCGGCCGCGAGGCCGTGCATGTGGCGGTCCTTCTGGCGCGGGCGCTGGCCTGATCAGTCGGGCAGGGTGGTCGGGCGCAGTGGCGCGTGGCCGGTGCTGCGATAGGTTTCGCAACGTTTGATGAAATCCTGCGTGCTTTTTGGCATGGGCGTGCGCGCCCGGGTGATGTAAAAAATCAGGTCGCGGCCGTCGCGGATCAGTTGCATGCCTTCGGCCAAATCGTAGGTGCCGGCCTCGGTCTGGCCCGCCTGCGGTTGCGGGCCAAGTGTGGCCAGTTGTTCACCGGCAGTGACCATGATGGCCCAGACGTCGAAAATGTCCGGGTCGGTGCGCAGGGTTTCTGTTTTGATCTTGGCGGCATCGGCCAGATTGCGCACCGCAGCTTCCAGGCCGCCAAAGCAGGGCAGGTCGGCCAGGTTTTCGACCATGGAACGGGCAATCTTGTCGATGTCGCGCATGGCCTGGCCGATCTTGATGTAGCGGCTCTCGTAAAAGTCTTCGAGCGGGATCGAGAAGGCGCGGAAGGGTTCGCCCCATAGCTCGTCGATGCCTTCTTCGCCACTGCGGTGCAGCACGTTGCGCCCGAGTTCCATCGCTTCCAGCAGGCAGCGTCCGCATTCGCGCATCAGCGGGTTATCGCTGAGGATCTCAATACCGCAGGCCTGCAACTCCACCAGCTTGCGGAAAATGTCGGCTGCCCGGTTGAACAGGGCGCCAGCCAGCATCGCGCCCTTGATCCGCTTGCGTGCCGGATCGGCTTCATTTTCAAAGGTAGAGCGCGCTTCGTTCAGGCGATTACCGGGCACGTTCAAGCCATGTTCGGTGTGGTTGAAGAGGCGGCGCGTGAGCGCATCGATCAGACGCTTTTTGGCTTCCAGCGTATCGGCCGGCACCTTGTAGGTCTTGATCCAGTAACCGTCGTAAAAGACGCGTTCTTCACCCTCGATGAGGCGGCGGGTGCCTTCCTCGGGCGGCATATCCTGGTTTGGCACGCGATCTAGTCGAAGCACATTAATCATGGGCCGCGAGTATTACAAAAGGCAGAGGGGGCTTCAAGTACTTTCGGGAAGCCGCGTCAAACGGTCGTTTCGAGGGCTTGAGCCAGCGCCGGAAACGATTTGTTGCGTTGTTTTCCGGCGGAGGGCGAGGAGCTGGGGCTAGTATCAGCACTTCCTTCAACCCGAGTGAGTGATGACCATGAAATTTTCTTCTCGTTTGTTTTCGCTGATGGCGTTGGCCATCGGTTCCGGGTTGGCGCATGCGGGCGCGACCGTGGCGCTGACGGCCGATGCCAGCCGGCCGGCCGCGAATGACACGGTCGACGCGGTGGTTTATGCAGAATTGAGTGGGCGCGATCCGGGAGAACTGGCGGCGCGCATCAATCAGGACATGCGCGAGGCCATTGGTGTCGTGCGCGCGCAGCCGGAAATCAAGGTCCGCACCGGGCAGCAATCGACTTATCCGGTCTATGGCAATGATCGCCGGCTGGATGGCTGGCGCATGCGCAGCGAACTGATTTTGAGCGCGACGGATGTGGGTGCGATGTCGGCCTTGCTCGGGCGTTTGCAGCAACGAAAACTGGTGTTAGGGAGTTTGACGCAGCGGCCTTCGCCGGGCGTTCGCCAGAAAGTCGAAGAGCAGGCCACCCGCGATGCCCTGGCCGCCTTTTCGCAACGTGCCGCGGTGATTGCCGATGCGCTGGGCAAAACCTGGAAGATCAAGCAATTGACGGTGCATGAGCAAGGTGGGGCGATGCCCGTAATGCATCGGGCGGCGGTCATGATGGCCGATGCTGCACCGGCACCCATTGAAGCCGGGGAATCGACCATTCGCGTTTCTGTCAGCGGCGAAATTGAGCTGTCAGATTAACTGGGTATGACTTAAGTCATAGTCTAATTCACTGATTTTAATGGGGAAATTTTTGTAAAACTATGTAATTTTCATGGTGTAGCAAGTTATGATTCGTGCTATTGGAATTGCTTGCTCAACCTGTTTTGGGCCTTGCCATGAAAATCCTCATCGTCGACGACAACGCTTCCATCCGTAAGGTATTGACTGCCCTGTTTGTTGCGCAAGGCCACGAGGTGGTGGCCTCGCTGGCCGATGGCAATCAGGTGGAAAAAGCCGTGTTGAGCCTGCTGCCTGACCTGATTTGCCTCGATTACCACTTGCCGGGGCGCGATGGTCTGAGCATTCTCAAAAGCCTGAATGCTCAGGTGCCTCATATTCATGTGGTGTTCATTACCTCCTCGAATGAACCCGGGATCGAGGCCAAGGCCGCCGATGCGGGTGCCTCAGGTTTCATTCGCAAGCCCTTTGGTCAGGCGCAGATACTGGACGAATTGCGGGCCATTGAAGATTTGCTCGCCACCACCGGGGAGGCGGAGAAAACTGTGGTGCAGCCGAAAGCACGGCGGGGCACCGCCGTGGTGGCGGATGACAATGGCTCGGTGCGGCTGGTGCTGAAAGCCTTGCTAGCCGAATCCGGGGTCAATGTCTTGCAGGACGTTGCGAACGGTAGCGAGGCGGTGCAGGCAGTCAAACGCCATCAGCCCAGTCTCGTCTGCCTCGATATCAACATGCCCGTGATGA
>JAKLLI010000152.1 GCA_023150195.1 Azonexus sp. | reverse complement strand
ATCGCCGCGCTGCGCGTACACGGCCCCTTCGCCCTCCCAGTAGTCGAGAAAGCCGGCGACATCCTGCGCGCTCACGCCTTAATCCCTCAAAGCGTAGATGGCCGGCAGGTTACGCCAGGCCCCACGGGCATCCATGCCGTAGCCGAAAACAAAACGGTCAGGCACGGTCAATCCCGTAAACTCGGCGGTCACCGGCTTGGTCTTGCCATTCAACTTGTCGGCAAACACCGCCACCAGCACCTCGCTGGCGCCCTGATGCAACAAGCTTTCCTTGACCGCGGCCAGCGTCACCCCTTCGTCCAGGATGTCATCGACCACCAGCACAACGCGGTCTTTGACTGGAATCCACGGTGCACTGCGCCAGGAAATCTTCCCGCCCTGCGTTTCCGGGCCATAGCGGGTGGCGTGCAGGTAATCAAAGTCCAGCGGAAAATTGAGCTTGGGCAGCAGTTGACCGCAAAACACCACCCCGCCGGACATCACGCACAAGACCAGCGGATTAGCCTCGGCCAGCCGGGCGCGAATCGCATCCGCAATCCGGTCAAGCGCAGCCTGAACGCTCGCTTCATCGTGCACCACCTCGGCATTGGCGAGCATGGCACGTGCGGCATCTCCGTCCATCAATGCTCCAGCGCCTTCAAATAGGCATCGAAATCGGTCATCACTTCCGGATGGCGCAAGCCGAAGGCCACCGTGGCCTTGAGGTAACCCAGCTTGGAACCGCAGTCGTAGCGCACACCATCGTAGCGATAGGCGAGGACTTGTTCTTCCGCGAGCAGCGAGGCGATGCCATCGGTCAACTGGATTTCGCCACCCGAACCGGGCTGGATGTTTTCCAGATGATGGAAAATGCGCGGCGTCAGAATGTAGCGTCCGACCACCGCCAAGGTGGATGGTGCATCTTCCGGCTTCGGTTTTTCGACGATGGCGCTGACCTGCTCCAGCCGATCCGCCACCCGCCGGGCGTCGACGATGCCGTAGCTCTTGGTGTCGGCGCGAGGTACATCCTGAACGCCAAGGACAGAGCAGCGGTAGTAATCGTAGTTATCTGCCATCTGCTTCATGACGGGCACCGTGCCATCCAGCAGATCATCGGCCAGCAACACGGCGAAGGGCTCGTCACCGATCACCGGCTTGGCGCAAAGCACTGCATGGCCCAGGCCCAGCGCTTCCTGCTGGCGGATGTACACACAGTTGATGTTTTTCGGAATCATGTTGCGCACAAATTCCAGCATTTGCTGTTTGCCGCGCGCTTCGAGTTCGGATTCCAGTTCATAGGCCTTGTCGAAATGATCTTCGATGGCGCGTTTGGAACGGCCGGTCACGAACACCATATCGGTGATCCCTGCAGCGACCGCTTCTTCCACGGCATACTGGATCAAGGGCTTGTCGACAATGGGCAGCATTTCCTTCGGACTGGCCTTGGTGGCCGGCAAAAAACGGGTCCCCATGCCGGCGACCGGAAATACGGCTTTACGAACTTTCTTCATGTACACGCTCCCTCTTTCAACAAGGCAATCAATCCTGCTTCATCGATGACCGCGACACCCAATTCCCTGGCCTTGTCCAGCTTGGAACCGGCCTCTTCGCCTGCCACCACATAATCCGTTTTCTTCGAGACAGAGCCCGAAACCTTGGCACCTGCGGCTTCGATCATGGCCTTGGCCTCATCCCGCTTCAGGCTGGGCAAGGTGCCGGTCAGCACCAGGGTTTTCCCCGCCAGGACGGGCAAGGTGGCCGTATTGTCATCCGGCTGTTGCGGCAGTGCCGCCAACAATTCGCTGCGCCGCAAGGCGACGGCCGCCAACAGACCGCGATTGCCAGGCTGCGCCAGCCAATTCCTCAAACCGTCAATCACCTCACCTGGCAATCCTGCGGTCGACAAGTGCGCGGCATCCATTTCTCCCTGTGCCAGCACATCACCTTCAACAACCGCCGCCAACTGACGGGCGCGCAAGGCGGTCAATTTCGGAATGCCAAGCACGGCATACAGGTTTTCCCAGTTCAGCAGCGAATGCCAGCCCGTATGGGGCGGATGTTCATCCGCGGGCGTGACGCCTTCATGAATCAAGGCATCGATCGCTTCAAGATTGCGCGCTTCGGCAAAGAAATCGGCAATCGCCGCCGCCACCGTTGCCCCGATATCCGGCAACACTGCCAGCATCGGTGCTGGCATCCGGCGAATACGCGCCAAACTGCCCAGCCAGTCGGCCAGGGTTTTGGCCGTGCTTTCCCCGACATGGCGAATACCCAGCGCAAAGAGCAAACGGGCCAGCTTGGGCGATTTACTGGCCGCAATGCCGGCCAGCAGGTTTTCCGCCCAACGGGTCGGCACCTGTCCAGACTTGGCGCTCTCCGCCATCACGCCGTCGCGCTCATCGGCCTGCTGCTTCATCGCCAGCAGATCTTCCAGCGACAAACGATACAAATCAGCGACGCCATGCACGTAGCCAAATTCCACCAGCCGCTCGACGTAACGTTCGCCCAGTCCCTCGATATCCATCATGCGCCGACCGGCAAAATGCAGGATCGCCTGAATGCGCTGGGCGCTGCAGGAAAAGCCGCCAGAACACCGGCTAATCGCTTCACCCGGCTCACGCACCACATGCGCACCGCAAACGGGACAATGAAGCGGCATGACAAACGCGGAAGCCCCCGCCGGCCGTTGCTCCGCGACCACGCCGACAATTTCCGGAATAACATCCCCGGCACGACGGACGATCACGGTATCCCCGATACACAAGCCGCCTTTACGCGCCATTTCGTCGGCGTTGTGCAAGGTGGCATTGGTCACCGTGACGCCGCCGACAAAGACCGAGCGCAGTCTGGCAACCGGTGTCAAGGCACCGGTTCGACCCACTTGAATGTCGATGGCCTCGATCACGGTCAACGCTTCCTGCGGCGGATATTTGTGCGCCACCGCCCAGCGCGGCTCGCGCGAGCGAAAGCCCAGACGTTGCTGAAGACTCAACGCATTAACCTTGTACACCACGCCATCGATATCGAAGGGCAAGGTTTCACGCAAGACGCCCATGCGGCGGTGGAAATCGGCCAGTGCCGTCGGGCCCAGAACGACGGCACGATGTTCACAAACCGGCAAACCGAAAGCCGCCAACGCATCGAGCAAGGCGGCATGCGTCGGTGGCAATGACCAGCCATCAATCGCACCCAGCCCGTAAGCAAAAAATTTCAGCGGGCGACTTGCGGCGATCGCCGGGTCCAATTGACGCACGCTGCCGGCCGCGGCATTCCGCGGATTGACCAGTGTCTTGTCGCCACGCGCCGCGGCAGCCGCGTTGTAACGCTGAAGGTCGTCGCGCCGCATATACACTTCGCCGCGCACTTCGAGTAGAGGCGGGGCCTCGCCCGTCAGGCGCAAGGGAATCTCGTGCAGGGTACGCAGGTTTTGCGTCACGTCCTCCCCCGTGGCGCCATCACCGCGGGTGGCCGCCCGAACCAGCACGCCGTTTTCATAGCGCAGGCTGACGGCCAAGCCATCGAATTTCAGCTCGGCAGCGTACGCCACCTCGGGATCACTGGCCGACAGCGCCAGATCGCGGCGAATCCGTGCATCAAAACTGTGCGCGCCACTGGCTTCGGTATCGGTTTCGGTCTGGATCGACAACATCGGCACGTCGTGCACCACTGGTGCAAACTCGGCCAGGGGCGCGCCGCCCACACGCAAGGTGGGCGAATCGGCGGTCAACAGCTCGGGATGGGCTTTTTCCAGCGACTGCAGTTCCTGAAACAACTGGTCATAAGCGGCATCCGGAATCGTCGGCGCGTCCAGCACATAGTAAGCGTGATTGTGACGTGCCAGCGCCTGCCTGAGCCAGGCGGCGCGTTCGTGAACTGCTGACATCATGAAAACAGACGGATGGCTTGCGCCGACCCGGCGGGCATGCCGAACTGGATCATGGTGACCTGCGGCTTGCCGATGAATTCACGACGGATATGATCCAGTTGCGTTTCGCCGAGCGGCTGCCGGTTGTCGTCCACCAACACGCCATGCAGCGCATCAGCAAAGCGTCGCGCCAACTCGATCATCTGGTTGAATACCTTTTCGCCATGCGCAACCCGCGGCACATCCAGCAGGAAGGTCAGGCCATGGGTATTGAGGTTGCGCAAGGTGTCGGCAGAAAACGCAGTGCTTTCGTAATTCTGGAGGTAGAACAGTGGCCGCCCGCCATCGTCAAAGCGGGTAAACAGGCCATCGGCCCCCAGCACCATCCCGGCGGACTCTGCGAGGGCGCGAATTTTGGTCCCGGGAAACACCTGCCCCTGACTCACCAAATTGAGGCCGATTTCGAGGTCGACCGAAGCACAAAAGGCATCCAGTTGGGCCGCCTGATCCAGCAGACGAGTGCTTGGCATGTTGAGGACCGCCATCAATTCGTCCGCCAGCGCCTGCATGGCACCGGTAAACACCGCGATATCGCCACCACTGACCGGCCCCAAACGATTGACCAATTGCAGTCCCACGCGCAGGCGATTCACCGCGCCAGGACTGTCTGCTTGCAGTTTTTCCCATTGTTGTGAGGCCTCGTTGTAGCCGACCCAGTGCACGGGCTTGTGCAGTTTTTGCAGCGTCTCCCGCTGCGACAGCACAATCTGTCGGGCCGGCACCGGATCCAGCATGTCCAGCGTGACAATGAACTCGAGTCGCGGATCAAGCAATTCCGGCGGCACCTCACCGGGCTCGATCTCACGCAGCGACACCCGTGCAGCACCGGGCTCGCGATCGATCGACATCCGTGTGGCAGCCACGTCGGCGACCTCAGGGATCGCCGCCTGCGGCAACTCAAACGGCATATCCCGAACCGGCGAGGACAGCATCGGTTCGCCCACCACCGCGGGGGCAGCTTCTTCCGCAACAAAGACGGGCTGTGCGTCAGTGGCGGTGCTGACATCAAGCGCGTGTTGTTCATCCACAAACACCGGCTCATCGCGGACCATTTCAGCGGCCTGTGCGGGTTCGTGCCAGGCCGGCTCATTGCGCTCGACCGCCACGGGCTCACGCACCGGCCGCGGGGCACCGCCCAGCAATACATCATCGGCCGCCGGCTTGAGCACGGCTTCGGCCACCTTGCGGTGCCGGATTTCCTGCCACTTGTTATAGGCCAGCACCCCCCCGACGGCGAGTACGCCGAGGCCAATCAATCCCGTCTGGAGTTCGGTCATTAAGCCGCGTCCCTCATTTTCAATGCTTCCTGAATATCCACTTCCACCACACGCGACACACCGGATTCCTGCATCGTCACGCCGACCAGCTGTTCGGCCATTTCCATGGCGATTTTATTATGGGAAATGAAGAGAAACTGCGTGTTGGCGGACATCTTTTTCACCATACCGCAGAAACGTTCGGTGTTGGTATCG
>JAKLLI010000151.1 GCA_023150195.1 Azonexus sp. | reverse complement strand
CGGTCGATTTCGCTGGCGATCAGCGAAACGGTCGAAAATTGCTGGGTGGAGATCGCCGCTTCCATGTCCTTGCGCAACTGATGGCTGAGTGTCAGCGCGGTCAGCCAAACCACACTCAGTGTCGCGAAGAGGACGCTCAGGGTAATGCGGGTTTGCAGGGAATACTGGCCGGGGAGTCGGGTCATGGCGGAAGGGGCGAAATTAAGCTGCCATTGTGAACTTGCCGACAGGCTTCGCCAAGCATCAGGCGACGGTCAACACCGATTGCAACAGGTTTTTTGCCAGTTTTAGCGTCGCGGCATGGATGGCCACCGTATCGTCAATGACCCGGGCGTAACCCCCGGCCATGGCGATGGCGACCGGTACGCCGTGCGCCAGGCAGGCGGAGAGTACGCGGTGGTCGCGTTCAAGGAGACCCGCGAAACTGAGGCCGAGTCGGCCCAGGCGGTCGTCTTGATAGGGGTCGGCACCGGCGAGATAAATCACCAGCTCGGGGCGGGCGAGATCAAAAGCGGTACTCAGGCCGTGGTCGAGTTGCTGCAGATAGGCCGCATCGCTGCAGCCGTCGGGCAATTCGATATCGAGATCGCTGGCTTCCTTGGTAAAGGGGTAGTTGCGGGCGCCGTGCATGGAAAAGGTGAAGATGCTGTCGTCGTCGCGCAGGATGGCGGCCGTGCCGTTACCCTGATGCACGTCGCAATCGACGATCAGGATGCGTTGCGCTCGCCCTTCCGCTTGCATGACCCGGGCGGCGACGGCGGCATCGTTGAATACACAGAAGCCCTCGCCGTGATCACGAAAGGCATGGTGGGTGCCACCAGCGAGATTGGCTGCGATGCGGTCGCCGCTCAGTGCTGCCCGGCAGGCGGCCATGGTGGCGCCGGCCGAACGGCGGGAGCGTTCGATCATCGCCGGGCTCCAGGGAAAGCCAATGGCTTTTTGGGCCTTGTCGTCCAGTTGACCGGTGCACACCTGCCGGATGTAGTCGGTATCGTGGGCCAGCGCCAATTCGGCATCGGTGGCCGCGGGCGGCAGGTGAAAGGCCTCGGGCGGAAAATCGCCGGAGGCGAGCAGGGTTTCACGCAGCCGGGCGTATTTTTCCATCGGAAAACGGTGCCCGGCCGGCAGCGGCAGCACGAACACGTCGGTATAAAACAGCTTCATGACCGACGTCTGTGTCGTCTTAGTTCAAGGTGGCGGAGAGCTTGCGGCGGAATTCGCGGACCAGGTCGTCGTACTGCTCGCCGGTCAGGGCGTCGAAGAATTGCAGCAGGGTCTTGCGGCCGGCGCCTTCGTCAAAAAAACGGTCGCGGCGCACAACTTCCAGCGCGGCCTCCAGGGCCTCGCGGAAGCGGCTTTGCGCGGCGTAGGCCTTGGCCAGTTCCAGACGGGCGGCATGGTCGTCGGCATTGGCGGCCAGGCGGGCTTCCAGCGGTGCCGTATCGGTGGCGCCTTGTGCCAGCGCGAGGCGGGCACGCAGGGCGTTGGCACGATCCGGTTCGTTCGGGTAGTCGCCCGCCAGCAATTGAGCGGCCTCGTCGCTGCGGCCCAGTTGCAGCAGGACATCGATGGCGTCGAGCTGCACCGCCTGATCCTGCGGATTGGCCTGGCTGGCTTCCACCAGCTTGGCCAGGGCTTCGTCGAGCTTGCCTTCGGCGACCAGCGCGGCGGCTTCTTCGCGCAGGTTGCCTCCGGGGCCGGCGGGGAGCGCGATGCGGTCAAGAAACTCGCGCACCTGGCCTTCAGGCAGGGCGCCGTTGAATTCATCGACCAGCTGACCTTGATACACCACCTTCACGGAAGGAATGCTGCGCACGCCAAAATGGCCGGCGAGTGCCTGGTTTTCGTCCGAATTCACCTTGGCCAGCAGGAAGCGGCCCTGATATTCCTCGGCCAGTTTTTCCAGCATGGGCTTCAGCGTTTGGCAGGGCGCGCACCAAGGAGCCCAGAAGTCGACCACGACCGGTACTTCGAGCGAGGGTTGCAGGACTTTGGCTTCGAAATCTTCAATGGAAACGTCAAAGGCGAATGGGGACATGGTGGCTTACCTGGCAGGTTGTGATCGGACGAATTCTACCGTTCGATACGGGGCGTGGCGGGAATGCAAGGCCAGTTTGGCGGCGGAGGCCGAAACCAGTTGCGCGGGAAGGTCGGGCGTATCGGCGATGCCGGGGGCGTCGTCCGATGAAGGATTGTTGGACAGATGGAGGTGCCATGCGCCAATTTCAAGCGGCGCGGTATGCAATTTGATCCAGTGCGCGGTGCAGGTCTCGGGCGAGGCATCGATGTGGGCGCACAGGACTCGGGCGTAACGGCCATGCACCAGCCAGTTGGCTGCTTGGGTCAGCAGGGATTGCCAGTCGGCCCCGGTGGCGTGAGCCAGCGGACTGCACTGCGCATGCGCCAGTCCGGGGAGCAAGGGCTGGAGCTGTGCGGCGGCGATGGCCGGTTGCGTCGCCAAAAAATCGTAGGGCATGGGTTCGCCGCTGCCCTCGCAGACTTCGGCAAGCAGTGCCAGCGTTTCCTCGCGCGGTCCCCGGGTGGTTTGCCAGAGCAAGGCGAAGGGCATGTCTCGCTCGGCAGGCAGCAGCAGCTGAAAAGCGCCGCAGGCGAGCAATTGCGTGTACGGCGCGGCGCGGCGCAAGGGCTGACCGAGTGCGGCGCGCACGGCGGCGCCGAGCGTTGCGGGTGCCAGATGCTGGCTGAAGGGGGTCAGGGCAATGCGCATCGGCGTGACAGCACAAGGGCGCCCATCCCACCGCCAAAGCCCAATGCCAGCAGCAAGGCATGCCGGGCATTGAGCAATTTGCGGTCGACCTGCGCTTGCAGGCCGATCTCGGGGTCAGTGTGGGAAAAGGCCGCCGTACCGGGTAAATGTCCGGCATCCAGGCAGGCGGTGAGCGCAACCAATTCGGCGATCGTGCTGGCGCCCAGAGTATGGCCCAGCGCAGGTTTCAAGGAGAGCAGGGGCGGCAGGTCGGCGCCAAAGAGCGTATGCAGGGCCCGTGCTTCCGCCAGATCGCTGGCGGGTGACCCGCCGGCATGGACCTTGACGAGATCCAAGTCGGCGGCGGCGAGATTGACTTGCGTCAGGCAGTCGACCGCAAGCGCCGCGATGCGTGAGCCGTCGGGGGTTGGACCAGTGAGCGTGTGCGCGTCCAGGCCCATCGTTTGGGCGCGCAACTGCCAGTCGCCGTGGTGCGCAGAGAGGCGAACGGCCGCAACGGCCTCGCCTAGCAGCAGCCCGTTGCGTGCCTGATCGAAGGGGCGCCCAAGATCTGGCGAGAGCAGGCCCATGGCGATGAAGCCGGCCAGCGTACTGCGGTTGGCCAGTTCAAAGCCCAGCACCACGGCCTCGTCGATCAGGCCGTCGGCGATTTGTTCGCTGGCGGCCATCAAGGCAGCATTGCCCGAGGTGCAGGCTGTGGCATAGCTGTGGCAGGGGCCGTTGAGTCCCAGCCACTCGGCCAGTGTCAAGCTTGGCGAGGCGCAGGCGATGGGTAGATTGCGAGGGGCCGGCAGGGCCTCGAACTCGCCGATCTGAAAGGAGGAGGAGGCGAAGAACAGCGGTGTTTCCGGGGCGAGCGGGCCCAGGGTTGCAGCCACGTGACGAACGGCGGCTTCTGCGCGCTGGCGCCAGTTGCCCTGCAGCGTTGCGATGGAAAAGTAGGGGTGGTCCAGCGTCGCTGCGCAGGCATTGGCCGGCGCGTAACCCCCTTGCCACAGGGCCTCCGCCACCGCGTCGGGGCTGAGGCCCCGCGCACAGGCAATGCCGCGCCCGGCAAGGTAGACCGCACGCCTCATCCGCGGCCGGCCTGCCAGGCGGCCAGATGATCGGCCAGATTCGCCACGCTGCTGAGGATGCGGCGGGTTTCCTTGCTGTCCGGCAAGCGCAGGCCGTAGGTTTTCTTGATCGCCATCGAGATCTGCAAGGCATCGAGTGAATCGAGTTGCAAGGGGGCTTCCGGGCCGAACAGCAGGTCGTCATCGCCAATCGATTCCGGCGGACAGTCCTTGTCGCAGGCTTCGATGATCAGGCACTTGAGGGCAGTACGCAGTTCGTGACTCATGTTCGGGTCCGGTTCAGGGGGATGGCAATGGCGAGCGCCAGTACGGCAAAGCCCAGCAGTTGAAACAGGATGGGATGAATGTCGGCAAGCTCACCCTGGCGCAGCATGATGGTGTGGAAACCGTCCAGTCCCCAGGCCATGGGCGACCAGGCGGCCAGGGTTTGCATGGCGGCCGGCATCATGAATTTGGGGACCATGATGCCGCCGATGGCGCCCATCAGGATATTGCCCACCCCGCCGACCACCGTGGCTTGCTGCGGTGTTTTCGTCATGCTGGCGACCAGCAAGGCCCAGGCCACGGCTGCCAGGCTGACGGCCGCGGCCACCAGCCAGAGGTTGAACAAGCCCATGCCCACGGGGAGTTGCAGGGCTTCGCCACCGAGCAGGGGCACCAGATACATGCCGACCAGCACCATCAGCACCGCCTGAATCTGGTTGACGACAAAGAAGGGAAACAACTTGCCGGCCAGAACAAGGCGGAACGGCAGGCCCATCGCGGCCAGGCGTTGCAGGGTGCCTTGCTGGCGCTCAATGATGAAGATGGACGAAATGGGCACCACGACGAAGAACATCGCAAATACCAGCCAGGCCGGGACGTTTTGCTGGACCGACGAAGGCGGGCGGATGCTGCGCTGGTTCTGGATCGCCACGCTGACGATTTCGTCCGGCCATTCCCGTTCGCCGGTACCCACCGGCAGGCCGAACAGCTTGCCGGCCCGCTGGGTCAGTTCGTCGGCGCGCAGTGTGCCCAGCACGGCGGCCGTTTGTGTGCGAAAGGCCAGTTGCAGCGCCGGGTTGAGCACGGGATCGAGCAGGAGTTGCAGGGGTTCGCTGGCTTGACCATCCACCCCGCCGGGGGTCAGCAGTCGTTTGCCGAATCCCGGTGGAATCACCAGGACGAGTGCCTGCTGGCCGCTGCGAATGCCGGTGCGTGCGGCCTCGACGTTGTCGATCAGGGCGACGCGACGGAAGGATCCGGATTTTTCCAGCCGCTTGATCAGTGCGCCGGATTGGGAACTATGATCGAGGTCGACCACCGCATACGCCACGTCGATCGCCGCACCCGGCATGAAGGCGTCGTGCAGGGCCATGGTCATGACCAGAATGAAGATCACCGGCATCAGGAAGAGCGCGGCGAGACCGTGGCGGTCGCGCAGCAGGGCGATCCCTTCCTTTTTCCAGAGTGCAGTCAGGCGGGTGCTCATGTCAGTCGCGCAAGGAACGGTGGGTGAGGCGCATGAACAATTGTTCCAGATCGGGGCGTCCGCAGGCCAGGTGGCTGATGACGATACCGGCACGGGCGAGC
>JAKLLI010000150.1 GCA_023150195.1 Azonexus sp. | reverse complement strand
CGAAGGGCAACTGAAGCGGTTGCTGGGCAAAACCTTTGTGGTGGAGACCCCGTTTGAGCGTTTGCAGCATTACCCGCGTTATCTCAAGGCCATCGGCGTGCGACTCGACAAGCTCAAGGCCAATCCGGCGCGCGATGCGCAGTTGCTGGCCGATTACAGTGCCTTATGGACGAACTACGAGCGGCGGGCGATCCAGTTGGCCAAGATGGGCACGGTCGACCCGCAGATCGAGCAATTCCGCTGGCTGCTGGAGGAATTGCGCGTGGGCTTGTTTGCACAGGAGTTGCGGACGCCTGTGCCGGTATCGGTAAAGCGCCTGGAAAAACAGTGGGAGGGCATCAAACATGGGTGAGGTGATGCAGGCCGTGGCCAGAACCCTGGGCGATTTGCGCCACGGCAAGGTCTGGCTTTATGTGCTGGCCCCTGCGCTGTTCTCGCTGCTGCTGTCGATTGGCTTGGCGATCTGGGCGCTGGGCTGGATGGTGGATCAGATGATGGTGTGGCCGCCGATGAGCTTGCTGGTTGGATGGGGGCTGGTCTGGCTGGCGCATATCCTCGCCTATCTGGGCGGCTGGATGGCGATTTTTGCCGTGGCCTACCTAACGGCCTCGCTGCTCGCCGCTATTGTGATCCTGCCCTTGATGCTCAAATTCCTGTCGGCGACCACCTATGCCGATGTGGCACCCATGGGCAAGGACAGTTTTGTCGCTGCTGCGGTCAACAGCGTTGGCGCATCGATTTTGTTCGTGCTCGCCTGGGTGGCGAGCATCCCGCTGTGGCTGATCCCCGGTTTTTCGCTGCTGATTCCACTCTTGTTGATGGGCTGGCTGAACCGGCGAACCTTTGCCTACGATGCGCTTTCCCTGCATGCGACGCCTGCCGAGTGGCGGACCTTGCAGCAGCAACACAAGGCGCCCTTGTTCATGCTCGGGCTGACCATGGCGCTGCTGGCCCATATTCCTTTTGTGGGGCTGCTGGTGCCGGCACTGGCCGCCTTGTCATTTGTGCATTACGGGCTGGAAGCCCTGCGTCGCTCGCGGGGCGATGCGCTGCTTACGATTGAAGGAGAACGGGTATGAGCCTGACTTTTGGTGCCGTCATCATCGGTGACGAAATTCTTTCCGGCAAAAGGCAAGACAAGCATTTCACCAGGATTGCCGAATTGCTGGGCGCGCGCGGTCTTCGGCTGAGTTGGGTCGAGTATCTGGGCGACGACCGCGAACGATTGGCGGCAACTTTCCGCAGGACGATGGCTGCCGGTGATGTGGTGTTTTCCTGCGGCGGCATTGGCAATACGCCGGACGACCACACGCGCCAGGCCGTGGCAGCGGCGCTGGGGGTGGACCTTGAATTGCATCCGGAAGGCTTTGAGGAACTGAAGGTGCGATTCGCCAATGAGGAGATCACGGATAAACGCAAATTGCTGGTGACCTTCCCGCAGGGCGTACAGATCGTGCCCAACCCCTTCAACCGGATTCCGGGCTTCATGGTCAAGCAGCATTATTTCGTGCCCGGATTCCCGCAAATGGCGCACCCAATGATCGAATGGGCGCTTGATACCTTTTACCGTGATGCTTTCCAGCCGGTCGACGGTCGGGTGGAAAAGGCCTTTCTGCTGACCGGACCGAACGCCTATGAAAGCGCCTTGCTCGATTTGATGGAGCGTATCGTCGCCGAGTATCCGGATTTGCGATTGTTCTCGCTGCCGTCACTGGTGGGGCAGGAACGCAAACATCTGGAACTGGGGGTGGAAGGGGCGCCGCTGCGTGTGGATGCCGCCATGGCGGAGATTCAAAAGGAGATCGAGCAGCGGGGGATCACCTGGGTCTGGCGTCCCTGATCTCCGGCCTGCGGTCAACGTAAAAAAGCCCGCGATTTTGTTCGCGGGCTTTTTGTGGGCGTGAGCCGGAATTACTTGGCAGCAGCCTTCTTGGCAGCAGCGGCCGTGGCGCTCTTGGCCGTGGCGGCCGGGGCAACGGCCTTGCCGGCAGCTTGCACGTTGGCTTCAGCGATGTCGGACAGTTGCTTGGCCATCGTGGTCATCTGGTCGAAAGCCTTGGTGGAGGCGCCGAGCATGGACTGCATGGTGGCTGCGAACACGTCGCCGCCGACCGGTGCGGAGGCCTTGGCCTTTTCAACGGCAGAAGCAGCCGTCTTGGTGAAGGCGCTGTACTGGCTTTCCATGACGGAAGTGACTTCCTTCTGCATTTCGGAAACCAGATCGTAGACGCTGCGGGAGTATTCCATCAGCTTATCGACGTTCGGCTGGGCCAGTTCGCTGTTCAGCTTGGCGATGGCAGCAGCGTCTTTGGCGGCCAGCAGTTGCTGGGCGTTGGCGACGGTGCTGTTGAAGAATTCGCGGGAAGCGGCCATGTTCAGGGCGGTCAGACGCTCAACGCCGTTGAAGGCGGTGCGCAGCAGGGTGGTCATGACTTCCGCGTTGGCTTTTTGGGCGGCGGTCAGTTGTTCGATATTCGGGTTGCTCATTTTCATCTCCAGTTAGTGTGAGTGGTGCGGATGAAACGAAAACCCCCGCCGAGGCGGGGTCTATGCAGTCTTACTTCTTCTTGGAAGCCGCAGCGGTAGCGCTGACTGCCTTGACCGTGGCGTTGGTCGCGGCAGCGACGTTGGCTTCAGCGATTTCGGCAACTTGCTTGGCAGCCTTGTTCATGTTGTCGAAGGCGGAGTTGGCAGCAGCAATCGCGCTCTTGACAGCAGCAACGGCGACGTCAGAACCGGCCGGGGCAGACTTGGCAGCCTGGTCGAGCAGACCGGCAACGGTCTTCTGGAAGTCGCCGAACTGGGCTTCAACCATCTTGGACAGCTCTTCCTGGGTCTGGGCAGAGATTTCGTAGACGCTGCGGGAGTAGGCAACGGCCTTTTCAACGTTCGGCTGAGCCAGGGAAGCCTGGATGGCCAGGGCTTCTTGCGGATCCTTGGCACCCATCAGAGCCTTGGCGCCAGAGACGGAATCTTCCATCACGGAACGGGCGGTGTTCAGGTTCAGGGCAGCGATGCGCTCGGCAGAAGCCAGGGCGGTGTTGGCCAGGGACAGCAGGGAATCAACGGTCGCCTTGTTGGCGGCAGCGAATTGCTCGGGGGTGGTGAACATGGATATCTCCTGAATCAAAAAGGGCAAGTTGGAAAAGTCGTTGCAGCGCCTTCTAAATCAGATGTTGCACTGCACCATGGCCTCAATTATAAAAGGCATTGTTGTATTGTCAACAAATATTTGGTGCGGTGCACAATAAAAATAAAACCAATTTATTCAATGTTTTATCGTTGTTTTGTGAGTTTTGTGGCGGATGTTTTGCCAAGGCTTGCCCTAGTCCTGTGCGCCGCCTGCACCAAGATTGCCCGCCCCTTTGAGCTGAAGTGGCTTGCCGCCGGGACGCTTGGATTCCGGGGGGCTATCCTTGCTGCGCGGCTGAATCACGACTCGTACCCGGTTTTGCGAATTGGCGCCGCCTGTATCCCCAGCGGTGACCAGATACTTCTCGCTGAGGGCGTCGTACCAGATATAGTCGCCTTTCACTTCATCTTCCCCGCTGCGCACATGGGCGCGGTGAAAGAGTTCGGCAACCTCGGTATTACTGTCGTATTCGATGCGCTCGGCCTCGCCTTCGACGAAGTCGTCGCGGCCGTCACGTTTCTGGCGGATGCTGGCTAGCCCTTTTTTGCCGCCAAAAGCGGTCCCTTTCTGAAAACCGTACTTGTCTTCCGTAATCACGATGCGGGCCGCCTTGAGGACCAGCGTACCTTTGGATACGACGACATCGCCTTCCAGAATCTGGATTTTCTTGGCGTCGTCGATGGAAATCCGGTTCGCTTCAAGCAGCATGGGTTTGTCACGGTCGGCCCGTTCGGCAAATGCGGGCATTGCAACGAGCAGGGCGAGGAAGAGCGGCGTCAGGCGGCGTGCGGTCATGGTTGGGCTCCGGAACGGACGAAAGATCCCCGAACTTGAGATTGCAGCTCGAAGGTGGAGGCATTGTGGTCGATTCGGGCACCGATACCGCGTACCCAGGAGTTGCCGAGCGTGATGTCAACCGGGCTGGCGGTTGTCGCCAAGCCTTGCTCCGGTTGCAGGGTGAGGTCGGGCATGCGGGCGATCAGCGCTGGCCGCTTGCCGATGCCGGGGCGGGTGGCGATCACGTCGTCCTTGAGGACGATGGTTTCCCCGCCCTTGCTGACGATGGCCTGCTTGGCCACGAGGGTGATCGGGGCTGCATTGGCACGAAAGGCCGTCAGCGTGGGCTGTGCGACTTCGGTGCGATCATCTGCGGGAAAATGGGCGATCCGCGGCGCAGTCAATTCGTACTTGACCCGGCCCGCTTCGTCAAAACGCCGGATGGCAGCGTGCTCGGCGATGGCATCGGGTTTGTCGTCGACAGGGCTATGGCTTGCTTCCAGTCCCCCGGTGACGATGGCCTGAAGCCAGAAGCTGAGGGCCGTCAGGGTGCCCAGCAACATCAAGGGAAAAAGTTGTCCCGTCCAGTTTTTCATCGCGGGGCGAGGAAAGGCGCAAAGGCGGCGTCGAGCTTGTTCTGGGCGGCCAGAATCAGTTCAATGGCCTCGCGCACGGCGCCGTGGCCACCGCTGGCCGTGGTCACCACGTGAACATGGGATTTGACAATGTCGCGCGCGTTGGCGGGCGCAATGGCCAGACCGCAGCGGGTCAGGGCCGGCAGGTCGATCAGGTCATCGCCCATGAACGCGCATTCGTCCCAGCTCAGCCCCAATTGGTCGAGCATCGCCTGGACCGACACGAATTTGTCGCCGACCCCCTGCGCCACGAGGCTGATGCCGAGGTCTGCGGCGCGCGCAGCCACCACCCCGGAGCGCCGTCCGGTGACGATGGCGACTTCGATGCCGGCGCTTTGCATGAGCTTGATGCCCAGCCCGTCCTGAACGTTAAAGGTTTTTCTTTCGTGGCCATCATCGGTATAGGTTAGACCCCCATCGGTCATGACCCCGTCAATGTCGAAAGCGGCCAGCCGGATACGGCGGGCGCGGGTGGTGATATCCATCAGATGACCTTTGCGGTAAAGAGATCGTGCATGTTGAGTGCGCCGGCCAGTTTGCCCTGTGCATCGACGACCAGCAGGGCATTGATGCGCAGCCGCTCCATCATTTCCACCGCTTCAACCGCCAGCCGCTCGGGGAGGATGTGGTGCGGGTTGGGGCTCATGGCATCACCGATCCGGGCATGCAGCAGGTCAACGCGGCGCTCGAAGGCGCGTCTGAGGTCGCCGTCGGTGAAGATGCCAGTTGGGCGACCCTGAGGGTCACACACGGCGAGCAAACCCAGGCCACCTTTGGACATGGCGACAATGGCGTCGGTCACCGGCGTGTTGGCAGCCACCTGTGGCACCGCTGCCAAGGGGCGCA
>JAKLLI010000149.1 GCA_023150195.1 Azonexus sp. | reverse complement strand
TCGGCCAATCGCCGATCCCCAGCGGGCTCTGCAACCGGCGCAGCCAAACGCGGCTGCTCTGCCAGTTTGAAGACCGACACCGAATTGGCCAGTTGCCCAGCCTGCTCCTCGAGGCTTTCAGCGGCGGCAGCGGCCTGTTCGACCAACGCGGCATTCTGCTGGGTCACCTCGTCCATCTGGCTGACGGCCAGAGACACCTGCTCAATGCCGGCACTTTGCTCGCGACTGGCTTCCGCAATATCGGTCACAATTTTGGCGACACGGCTAATACTGCCCACCACCTCGTCCATGGTGCGCCCGGCCTGGTCAACCAGACGATTGCCGGTTTCGACCTTGTCCACCGAGTCCGAAATCAGGCCCTTGATTTCCCTTGCGGCGGCAGCGCTGCGCTGTGCAAGGTTACGGACTTCCGTCGCCACAACGGCAAAACCACGGCCCTGCTCACCGGCCCGGGCAGCTTCCACCGCGGCATTGAGTGCCAGGATATTGGTCTGGAAGGCAATGCCATCAATCACGCCGATGATGTCGGAAATGCGGGCGCTGGACTGATGGATCGCGCTCATGGTCGAGACCACTTGCCCCACGACCTCGCCGCCCTTGACGGCAATGTCTTGTGCATTCGTCGCCAGCGCATTGGCCTGACGGGCATTTTCTGCGTTCTGACGCACGGTCGCCGTCAGTTCCTCCATGCTGGACGCAGTTTCTTCAAGGCTGCTGGCCTGCTCTTCGGTCCGCGAAGAAAGGTCCTGATTCCCCGAGGCAATTTCCTTGGCCGCCACATTGATGGTCTCGGCGGAATGCTGGATATCGCTGACCAGCGCCCGCAGCTTTTCCACCGTCAGATTGGCGTCGTCACGCAAGCGTCCGAAAGTACCGGCATAATCGGTCGTGACCGTATGCGCCAGGTCGCCATCGGCGATGTTCGATAGCAGATCGGCGATTTCCCCGATCGCCGATCCCGAAGTTTCCAGCAAACTGTTGATCCCCACGCCCAACTCACGGTAGAAGCCTTCGAGTTGCGTGGTATCGAGACGGGCCGAAAGATCCCCGGCAGATGCGCGCTGAATCAATTCGGCCACGGCACGCTGCGCGGTCAACTCAGCCGTACGATCTACCCACTCACCCACGGTCCCCAGACGATCGCCCCTATCGTTGATGATCGGATTGGTGATGACGTTATAAATGCGACCGCCGATATTGAGCTCTGTCTGGCGAGTGCTTTGCAATTCGCGCAACACCTTCAAGGCGGCCTCGGGATCGGCATAGAACGAGCCGATATTGCTCCCGACAAACCCATCAACCCGGAAATTCGGCTGCTGTTCACGCAAGCCCGACTCGATCTGACGCAAGGTAGTCAGCAACCCTTTATTCGCGTACATCACGACACCGTCGTCACCGGCGATACGCAAATTCGACGAGACACAATCCAGCGCGACGCGAATTCGCAAATTGTCATTGGCGATGCGCTGCGCCTCGGCCACATTGAAGCCCTGCTGAATTTGCATGGACTGCAGGCCCTGCAAGGCCTTGCCGAGTTCATCATTGCGCGTCACATCGATGTTGCGGGTGAAGTCCCCGTTAGCCAGTGCCTGGAAAGTCTGGATGATTTCGTCAACCGGCCGGGTAATCGAGCGAATGATCGCAAACGCCACCCACAAGCTACCCACCAGCGCCAGCAAAAGGATCGCCGCTAACAATTTAATTTCACGACTGTATCGGGCATCAGCATCGGCCAGCGCCCGCTCGGCGGCAGCTTCGGCCAATTCGTAGAGCCCCGTCGCCAATCCCGCCGCCTCGGTGTAAAGCGGATTGACCTGTTTCAACATGACCTGATTGGCCTCGTCATATTGTCCAGCCTGCAAGGCAGCCTTGGCTGCCAGCAATCCTTCCTTGACATAGCGCCCGCGAGCTGCAGCATAAGCCTTGGCCTTTTCTGCCGTTTCCTCGCCGTTGACCGTACTCAGGTAATTTTCCCAACGGCGCGTAATCTCCACGATGTTGGCGTCGATTTGCTTGAGGTGAAATTCGAGGTCGTGATCATGCGATGCCGCGTATTTTCCGGCCGGATCATGCTGCAGTGACAACAGCACCTGGCTGCGATTGTCTGCCATCAGGCGCCCAATCACGGCCAGTGGCTGCATGGGTTTGACTGACTCATCATGGAGGCGGGCAGTATCGCCGGAAATCGCCTTCATGCCGGCAACGCCCATCCCCGCCAGCAGGAGCATGATCGCCAGCATGGCAGCAAAAACGCCCAGCAACTTCTGGCGCAAGGAAAGCGCCGCCAGCACCCCTTCACCCCCTTTAACGACCGCGCCGTGCCGAATTTTCAAGCCACCGGCACGCCCTTCACGAAACAGCCGATAGGCCCGCTCGGCTGCATCGACCTGTTCGCGCGTCGCCAAGCGCCGCACCGACATGTACCCGGTGATCTGGCCCGCTTCCCGAATCGGCGTCGCCGTCGCCAGGACCCAGTAAAAATCGCCATTTTTACAGCGGTTCTTGACCATCCCGGTCCACGGGCGCCCTGCTTTCATATCCGCCCAAAAATCGGCGAAGGCCTCAACCGGCATGTCGGGATGACGGACCAGATTGTGCGGCTCACCAAGCAACTCGGCCTCGGTAAAGCCGCTGATATCGATAAAGTCCTTGTTGATGTAGGTAATGCGACCTTTCAGATCCGTTTTGGAGACGATCAGGGATCGATCGGTCAACAAAATCTCGCGTTGGGTCACTGGCTGGTTATCTCTCATCGGGCATCCATCTCATTATTATCGGTTGGGCTAGAACTCCGCCCACTCATCATCATCGGGCAAGGCAGGTGACGGCAGGGCCGCCAATTTTTCGCCTGCGCGCCCCGTCGACCGCGGTATCGCAACAGGCACATTCAACGGGACATTGGCGGCCAAGGCAGGAAAAGCAGACAACTTGAACACGGAGACCGCGTGTACCAGCATGCGCGCCTGCTCCTCGAGACTTTCGGCGGCCGCTGCCGCCTCCTCAACCAGGGCGGCATTTTGCTGAGTCATTTCATCCATTTGCGTAACGGCACGTCCGACCTGTTCGATACCGCCGCTCTGCTCGCGACTGGCGCTGGAAATATCCGCCATGATCTGGGCAACGCGCTGAATGCTGTTAACCACCTCGGTCATTGTTTTGCCGGCCTGATTGGCCAGTTGATTGCCCTGCTCGACCTTATCCACGGAATCGGCAATCAAGGATTTGATTTCTTTGGCGGCACCAGCGCTGCGCTGGGCCAGGTTACGGACTTCGGTCGCAACCACGGCAAAGCCGCGGCCCTGCTCACCGGCTCGGGCAGCTTCCACCGCGGCATTGAGCGCCAGAATATTGGTCTGGAAGGCAATGCCATCGATCACGCCGATGATGTCGGCAATCCGGTTACTGGACTGATTGATGGCCGACATGGTGTCGACCATCCGCGCCACCACCCCACCGCCTTGCTCGGCAACCGACTGGGCGCTGGCAGCCAGTTCATTGGCCGAACGGGAGTTTTCGGCGTTATGCCGCACCGTTCCGGTCAATTGCTCCATGCTGGACGCCGTTTCTTCGAGGCTGGAGGCCTGCTGCTCGGTACGAGCCGACAGATCCTGATTGCCCGATGCAATTTCCTGAGCCGCTGTGTTGATCGAGTCGCTGGCGCCCTTGATCGAGAAAACGATTTCGCGCAACTTGTCTACCGTCGCGTTCGCATCGTCACGCAGCCGACCGAGCACTCCCTGATAATCGCTGTCGATTTTTTGCGTCAGATCACCGTTTGACAGGCGATTCAACATGGCACCAACCTCTTCGAGCGCTCGACCACTGGCATCCAGCAAACTGTTGATACCCGCGGAAATCTCGCGGAAAAAGCCTTGCAGGCCATCGGCGGCAATGCGCCGTGAAAAATCACCCGAGGCGGCGGCGCGGATGATGCCGCTCACCTCGGCCTCGATCGCCACTTCGGCGGTGCGATCGAGCCACTCGACCACGGTTCCCAGCCGCTCGCCCTGCTCGCCAACGATCGGACTGGCAACCAGGGAGAAGGTTCGGCCGCCCACTTCGATCTGGGTCCGATGGTTACCCTTCAACCCGGCCAGCATGCTGCGCTGCCGGGACGGCTCACGGTGGTAGATGTCGAAACTGGAGCCGAGAATGCGATCGGCACGAAAGTCCGGCAAGGCCTTGCGCAAATCGGCTTCCGCCGCACGCATCATGGCCAGGACGGCTTGATTGCAATAGATGATGATGCCGTCCACATCCGCCACCATCACGCTGTTCGATGTGCCGTCCAGTGCCACTTTGATGCGCAGGGCCTCACTGGCCACCCGGCGTTCGGCTTCGGTTCGTGCCTTCAGATCTTGCTGCATGCGACTCAAGGCCTGCATCAATTGCGCTGGTTCATCGCGACCGGACAGATCCAGCGCATTGTCAAAGTTGCCGCTGGCCACGGCATTGGCCACATCGACGGCCGCATGCAAGGGGCCGGTAATCTGGCGAGTGACCCAAAGCCCTGAAGGGATCATGACCAGGACAGCAATGACGATGAGCGCAAACATTACAGTCTGAACCGTCCCGCGCGTCTCGGCGATTTCAGCAAGTCCCGCCTGATTTTGCGCGTGGACCCGGGTGACGAGATCGGAAATTCGCGCCGCCCATGCCTGCATGGCTGGTTTGAATTTTTCATTGAAATGCGCGTCGACCGTAGCACGGTCGCCATGGCCGATCATCTCGCCCAATTGGCGGCTGACCGCCTCCGCCTCGCTGCGCAGCGGCGCAATGCTGACGAAAATCTCACGCAAGGCCTCATCATCAAGTCGCTTGCCAATGTCAGCCTCAAGGACCGCCACGTCGGCAAAGATCGCAGCGATGTCTGCCTGAGCACCGGACTGGCCGCCCGCTTCGGCCGCACGCATCAGATCCCGCATGGTATTGCCGATGGACAGTCCACGGGTTTCCATCTCCAGCGCCTGGCGCGTTATCTCCGAAGCGTTGCCCGCAATGCGCTCAGCCTTGTCGCCGATCATGCGCAGCCCCAACAAGGCGATGGCGACAAAGGTCAGCATCAGCACCAAGGCGCCGGCGGTCGTCATGATCAGCCGGCTGCCAATATTCCAGTTGCGAAGATTCAGCATGGGGAATGCGTGCCGCTAGCGCTTTACTCGGCGGCCGAATCGATCAACGCCATGTCGGCACTGGTCATCAGACGCTCGATATCGGTCACGATCAACATGCGTTGATCAATGGCCGCCAAACCCTGAATGTATTTGGTATCGAAGGTGCCCGAGAAATCCGGTGCCTGCCGGATTTGCGCCGGCGTGAGCGAAATCACGTCCGAGACGCTGTCGACCACGGCACCGATGACCCGACCGGCAACATTCAGGATGATGACGACGGTGAACGGGGTGTATTCGACTTTGCCCAGATTGAACTTGATCCGCAAATCC
>JAKLLI010000148.1 GCA_023150195.1 Azonexus sp. | reverse complement strand
CTGCCCCCGTATATCGAACACCCTGCGGAAGGCGCCGACGAAACCCGTTATCAAACGGTCTATGCCCGTGCGCCCGGTGCCGTCGCGGCCCCGACCGCCGGCCTGCATTTTGACGAAGCCATGCTCGAAACGCTGCGCCAGCAAGGGGTACAAACCGCCTTCCTGACCCTGCATGTCGGCGCCGGCACCTACCAGCCGGTGCGCGTGGACCAGATTTCCGATCACCGCATGCACAGCGAACGCTTTGAAATCCCCACGGCCACGGCAGATGCCATTGCCGCTACGCGGGCGGCGGGCGGGCGGGTGATTGCCGTGGGCACCACCAGCCTGCGCGCCCTCGAATCGGCAGCGGATGGGCTAGGCGGCGTTCGTGCCGGCGGCGCCGAAACCGATATTTTTATCACGCCCGGCTACCGCTTTAACGTGGTCGACTGCCTGATCACCAATTTTCATTTGCCGAAGTCGACGCTGCTCATGCTGGTCTCCGCCTTTGCCGGCTACGAGGCCATCCGCGCCGCGTATGCCCACGCGGTTAGCGCGGCTTACCGCTTCTTCAGCTACGGCGATGCCATGTTCCTGGAAAAAAACGATGCAGTTTGAACTCCTCAAAACCGACGGCGCCGCCCGCCGTGGCCAACTGACGCTCAACCACGGCGTGGTCCAGACCCCGGTCTTCATGCCGGTGGGTACCTACGGTACTGTCAAGGCCATGACGCCGCAGGCGCTAAAAGACATCGGCGCCCAGATCTGCCTCGGCAATACCTTTCACCTCTGGCTGCGCCCGGGTCTGGAGGTCATTCGCGCCCATAAGGGCCTGCATGATTTCATGCACTGGGACAAGCCCATCCTGACTGACTCCGGCGGCTTTCAGGTGTTCTCGCTGGGTGCCATGCGCAAGATCACCGAAGAAGGCGTCAAGTTCAGTTCGCCCCACGACGGCGCCAAGCTCTTCCTGACCCCGGAAATCTCGATGCAAATCCAGCATGTGCTGAATTCGGATATCGTGATGATTTTCGACGAATGCACACCCTACCCGGCCACCCGCGACGAAGCCGCCAAATCCATGCGCCTTTCCATGCGCTGGGCGCAGCGTTCGCGCGACGAACACAATCGCCTGGAAAACGGCAATGCCCTCTTCGGCATCATTCAGGGCGGCATGTATGAGGACCTGCGCGATGAGTCGCTGGCCGGGCTGGATCAGATCGGCTTTGACGGCATGGCCATTGGCGGCCTGTCAGTCGGTGAACCCAAGGAAGACATGAAGCGCATTCTTGCGCACGTAGCGCCGAAAATGCCTGCACACAAGCCGCGTTACCTGATGGGTGTCGGCACCCCGGAAGACCTGGTCCGTTCCGTCACTGCCGGCATCGACATGTTCGACTGCGTGATGCCCACCCGCAACGCGCGCAACGGCCACTTGTTCACCCGCTTTGGCGACATCAAGATCAAGAATGCCCGCTTCAAGACCGATACCGGGCCACTCGACCCGTCCTGCAGTTGCTACACCTGCACGCAATTCAGCCGCGCCTACCTGCACCATCTGTTCCGCTGCGGCGAAATTCTCGGCGGCATGCTGAACACCATCCACAACCTGCATTTCTACCAAACGATCATGGCCGAGATGCGCGCGGCCATTGAATCCGGCACCCTCAGTCAATGGTCCATGCGCTTTGCGCAAGACCGTCAGGCCGGTGAGTGATAGAATCGCGCGTTCTGAAATTCAATCCGGAGACACTCTCGATGATTAGCCTTGCCCACGCCCAGACCGCTGGCGCCGCCGACCCAACTGGCGGCTTCATGCAGATTCTGCCGATGATCCTGATGTTCGTCGTCCTCTGGTTCCTGATGATTCGTCCGCAGATGAAGAAGGCCAAGGAACACAAGGCGCTGATCGAAGCGCTCGCCAAGGGCGATGAAGTCGTCACCGGCGGCGGCCTGGTCGGCAAGATCACCAAGGTTGGCGAAAATTACGTCACCCTCGAGATCGCCGAAGGCACCGAGGTCACCGTACAGAAGCCGGCCATCGGCATCGTCCTGCCCAAGGGTACGTTGAAGTCGCTGTAATCCAATCCCAAAGGGCGGCTTCGGCCGCCTTTTTGCTTCAAAGCCGCCATGAATCGCTATCCCCTCTGGAAGTACATCACCGTTGCCATCGCACTGGTGTTGGGCTTCATCTACACCCTGCCCAATTTTTTCGGTGAATCGCCGGCCGTCCAGGTATCGAGCGCCAAAGTCACCCTCAAGGTCGACGCCAACACCCAGGCCCGCGTCGAAGACGCCCTGCGTGCCGCCAGTATCGCGCACGACGGCATCCTGCTCGACAGCGTTGGCGTCAAGGTCCGCTTCAAGGACACCGATACGCAGCTGAAGGCCAAGGATGCGCTGGAACGCACCTTCAATCCCTCACGCGATGACCCACAGTACGTAATTGCACTCAACCTGCTTTCTGCCTCGCCGCAGTGGTTGACCGCAATGCATGCCCTGCCGATGTACCTCGGTCTGGATTTGCGCGGTGGCGTGCATTTCCTGCTCCAGGTTGACATGAAGGGCGCGCTGACCAAGCGGCTCGACTCCACCAGCGCCGACCTGCGCACCCTGTTACGCGACAAAAAGCTGCGCCACGCCGGCATTGGTCGCGAAGGTGATCGCATCGTGATCAAATTCCGCGATGCCGAAACCCGCAATCAGGCGCGCATCGCCATGGGTGACAACGTCAGCGAACTGGCCCTGCTGGAACAAGGTGAAGGCGAAGACCTGCGTCTGGTCGCCACCCTCAAGCCGGAAGCAGAAAAGAAAATCGGCGAATTCGCCATCAAGCAAAACATCAACACCCTGCACAACCGGATCAACGAACTGGGCGTGGCCGAACCGGTGATTCAGCAGCAGGGTGCCGACCGCATCGTCGTGCAATTGCCCGGCGTGCAGGACACTGCCAAGGCCAAGGACATTCTCGGCCGTACCGCCACGCTGGAAATCCGCATGGTGGACGACAGCCCGGGCGCGCTCGATGCTGGCCTGGCCGGCAACCCGCCCTTCGGCACCGAGCTCTACACCGAGCGCGGCGGTTCGCCGCTGCTGGTGAAAAAGCAGGTGGTACTGACCGGCGACCGGCTGACCGATGCCCAACCCGGCTTCGACTCCCAAACCCAGGAAGCCGCCGTCCATCTGACGCTGGACTCCGCCGGCGCCCGCATCTTCAAGGATGTCACCCGCGACAACGTGGGCAAGCGCATGGCCATCCTGCTGATCGAAAAGGGCAAGGGCGAAGTCGTTACCGCCCCGGTGATCCGCACCGAAATCGGCGGTGGCCGCGTGCAGATTTCCGGCCGCATGACCACCACCGAAGCCAATGACGTGGCCCTGCTGCTACGCGCCGGTTCACTGGCTGCGCCGATGGACATCGTCGAAGAGCGCACCATCGGCCCATCGCTGGGTGCAGAGAACATCGAGCGCGGCTTCAAATCCACGATGTGGGGCTTTGTCGCCATTGGTGTGTTCATGATTCTCTACTACCAAGTGTTTGGCGTTATTTCCACGCTGGCCCTGGCCGCCAACCTGCTCCTGCTGGTAGCCCTGCTCTCGCTACTGCAAGCCACGCTGACCCTGCCGGGTATCGCCGCCATCGCGCTGACGCTAGGCATGGCCATTGACGCCAACGTGCTGATCAACGAACGGGTGCGTGAAGAATTGCGCAATGGCATGCCGCCGCAGGCCGCCATTTCCGAAGGCTACGAACGCGCCTTCGGCACCATTCTCGACTCCAACATCACCACGCTGATTGCCGGCCTGGCCCTGCTGATCTTCGGTTCCGGCCCGGTGCGCGGCTTTGCCGTTGTCCATTGCCTCGGGATCATGACCTCGATTTTCTCGGCCGTGGTCGTTTCACGCGCACTGGTCAATCTGGTCTATGGCCGTCAGAAAAAGCTGACCAAGGTCGCCATCGGCACGGTCTGGAAACCCGGCACCGCCGCGGTCAACACCAAAGAACAAGGGTAAACCGACATGGAATTCTTCCGTATCAAGAATGACATCCCCTTCATGCGCCATGCGCTGAAGTTCAACATCATTTCGCTGATCACCTTCCTCGCCTCGGTCTTTTTCCTTGCGACGCAAGGCCTGCATCTGTCGGTTGAATTTACCGGCGGCACGCTGATTGAAGTGAACTACGCCCAATCCGCTGATCTGGAGAAAGTTCGCGGCGCGCTGGGTAAACGCGGATTCAGCGATTACTCGGTACAGAACTTCGGCTCATCGCAGGATGTGCTGATCCGACTGCCGCTCAAGGATGTCGAAGGCAGCGCCAAGCAAGGCGAACAAGTCATGGAGGCGCTAAACGCCGATGCACCCGGCGCCAGCCTGCGCCGCGTCGAGTTCGTCGGCCCGCAGGTCGGCAAGGAACTCGCAGAAAACGGCGCGCTGGCCCTGCTGATCGTGGTCATCGGCATCATGGTCTATCTCGCCTCGCGCTTCGAATGGCGCTTTGCCCTCTCCGCCATCATCGCCAACCTGCACGACGTGGTGATCATCCTCGGCTTCTTCGCCGCCTTCCAGTGGGAATTCTCGCTCTCCGTGCTCGCTGCTGTACTCGCGGTACTTGGCTACTCGGTCAATGAGTCGGTGGTGGTCTTCGACCGGGTGCGTGAAACCTTCAAGAAAGTGCGCGGCCTCAGCACCCCGCAAGTCCTCGACCACGCCATCACCAGCACCATCAGCCGCACCATCATCACCCACGGCTCCACCCAGATCATGGTGCTGTCGATGCTGCTCTTCGGCGGCGAAACGCTCTACTACTTCTCGCTGGCCCTGACCATCGGCATCTGTTTCGGCATCTACTCCTCCGTGCTCGTCGCCAGCCCGCTGGTGATGTGGCTGGGCGTTTCCCGCGAACAGTTCATCACCCAGAAAAAAGCGGTGGCTGAAGGCACAACGGACGACGGCGCCTGCGTCTGAAACCTGATCGCTACTGGACACGAAAAAGCCGCTGGAAAGCGGCTTTTTTTGCGGCTGGAATTTTTGACCGGAGCATTCCCGGCTACCTGCGTGAGCGAGAGACAGTTGCCAACGCTTATCGGCGCTTTGCTGTTCCGAAGTTTCAACGACAGGACTCGAAGTTGATCTGTCGTTGGTTTCCTGGTGTGGAAAACGTTAGCCAGATGACTTTCACTTTCCACTGGATTTCACTATCTGTATTCTTCAGTCAGGTCACCTTTAGTAGCAAGAGGGGGCTTTCTTTTTCGCGCTCCAGGCTAGAGATATATTCTCCTCCATCAATTCGTCGGGTCCGCAGGTAGTCGATGAGATAGGGCTTACAAGAGGCCGCATCGGTCGTATCTCGGAGTAGGTTAACCGTGGCAAGCCCGTCATTGGTCGGCATGTCAAAGGATACTGGCGTCAAGGGATCGAATAGTCTTTGATATTCCAAGGCAATGGTTTCCGCTGCTTCCTGAGCGTGTCGTAACTCATTTGTTCGCA
>JAKLLI010000147.1 GCA_023150195.1 Azonexus sp. | reverse complement strand
CCGTGCCATCGAGTCCATTACCCTGGACCGTGAAGTCGCCCACCTCAAGGACGACCTGATGCCGCGTTACGCCAGCATGATCTACAACGGTTACTGGTGGAGCCCGGAACGTCTGGCACTGCAGGCCTTGATTGACCATACGCAAGCTACGGTCAACGGCACGGTTCGCCTGAAATTGTACAAGGGTAATGTGATCGTCGTTGGCCGCGACTCCAGGACGGATTCGCTCTTCGATTCGACCATCGCTACCTTTGAGGATGATGCCGGCGCTTACGATCAGAAGGATGCTGGCGGCTTCATCAAGCTCAATGCCCTGCGTATGCGCATCGCCGCCAACCTCAAGGCGCGCAAGGGCTAATCGGGATGGAAAGCGGCACCGTTTTCGGGCTGAACGAAGAGCAGATTGCCGACTTCTTCTCGACTTGGGGAGTCGCCGCTTTCATCATCTTCATGCTGTTCATCATCGGCGAAATTGCCTGGAAGTCGAAAGCCGGCAAGACCGGGACTTTTGTCCTGTTTTTCGTGCTGGCCTTCGGCATGGTGGGCTTTATCGCCAAATCCATCATTCAGAAAATGTGGGGAATCTAATGTCGCAATACGACAACGTATCCGTGGTCAAAAAGGCCAATGTGTATTTTGATGGCAAGTGCGTCAGCCACACCGTGGTGCTGGCCGATGGCACCAAGAAAACGGTGGGCGTCATTCTGCCGTCCAGCCTGACCTTTAATACTGGTGCGCCGGAAATCATGGAAGGCGTGGGCGGGAACTGCAAAGTCCGCCTCAAGGGTGAAACCGAATGGACCACCTGGGGCGAAGGCCAGTCCTTCAACGTGCCAGGCAATTCGTCCTTCGAAATCGCCGTGGCTGAAGGTGATGCCTATCACTACGTTTGCCATTTCGACTGATCGTTCATCCGGCGTTTGACCGGTTGCTAACCCGGCGGCATGCCGGGTTTGTCACTTCTTACGGGAGCTTTAAATGCCTTCTTTCGACTTTACTTCCGAAGCCGATATGGTCGCGTTGAAGAACGCGATCGATGTGGCTTCGCGCCAGATCGACAATCGCTATGACTTCAAGGGAACTGCGGCCAAGATCGAGTTCAACGAGAAGGACAAGGTGATTACCTTGCACGGCGACTCCGATTTTCAATTGGACCAGATCAAGGACATCCTTTTTCCCGCCATGGAAAAGAAGGAAAATGAAAGCACCAAGCGACTGGATCATCAGCCGCTGCAAAAGGTCTCGGGTAACAAGGTCAAGCAGGAATTGAAGATCAAGAACGGCATCGAGACGGAAATGGCCAAGAAAATCGTCAAGCTGGTCAAGGATGCCAAGCTGAAGGTTCAAGCCTCAATTCAGGGTGACGAAGTGCGCGTGCAAGGCGCCAAGCGCGACGATTTGCAGGAATGCATCGCGCTGATCAAAAAGTCGATCACCGATTTTCCGATCAAATACGGCAATTTCCGTGATTGATCGCGGTCGACCGCAGTAATTCGGGAAAAAAGGCAGCACCGCTGCCTTTTTTCATGGGCGCTTGTTTAACCCCTCAATCCAGACGGAATACAGTTGTTCCGACAACTGCCGCATGACGGGCAGCCGTCCCCCGATTTCGTCGCACATGGAGTCAGGGGTTTGCACGCTGGCTTGATCGGCAACGCTATGTGCCTCGTCAGCCCACTGCGTACTCCAGGTGGCGATCATTTCCGGCGTCATTTCGACGTGACATTGCATGGCCAAATGGGGGCCCAGCGCAAACATCTGGTTGGCGCAGTGGCTGTTGGCGAAGAGGCGCGCGGCACCTTCGGGCAGGCTGAAGGTTTCGCCGTGCCATTGGAATACCGTTCCTGCTTTACCCGCCATGGCGCCCAACCAGTGGCGAGCCGTCGCATGATCCTCCGCCAGCGCTTGCCCCCAGCCAATTTCCTTGACGGGATTGCGCGTAACGCGACCGCCCAGCGCCTTGCTGATCAGTTGGCCACCCAGGCAATGCCCGATCACCGGGATATTGTCTTGTACGGCTGACCGGATAAGGGCGCATACCGGCTCGATCCAGGGCAGGGGATCATTGACACTCATCGGTCCGCCCATGAAACAGAGACCGGCAAAATCGTCGGCTGTTTCCAGCACGCTGGCACCCTCGTCGATGGCGATCAGGGTCCAGGGAATCCGGTGTTGCTCAAGGAATATGGCAAAATAGCCCGGACCTTCCGTGGGAGAGTGGCGAAAAATGGCAACCGGCTTCATGACATCAAAATCCATCCGAGCGAGGAGCAGGGATTTTACGCTTTGCATCGCGGCCTGTCTGATTCCGGCAACGGTGTTTGCTCAGGAAGTCGGCGTTGCCGGGGTCATCGGCAGCAAAGCCTTGTTGATGATCAATGGCGCACCACCGCAATCGGTCCCGGTGGGCAAGCTGATCGACGGCGTGAAGGTGGTGTCGATTCAAGGCGATTTGGTGGTGGTCGAAATCGATGGTCGCAAGCGTCCGCTGCGGGTGGGGCAGCATGCGGTCGGTACCGGTAATGCGGCGGATAGCGAGCAAATCATTCTGAAGGCGGATGGCGCCGGACATTTCGTCACGAATGGTACGATCAATGGCGGATCCATCCGTTTTCTGGTCGACACCGGTGCCAGCATGATTTCCCTCGGTGCCAGCGACGCCCGTCGCCTGGGGCTGGATTTCAACAAGGGACAGAAAGGTTTTGCGCAAACCGCCAATGGTCAGACCATGGTCAGCAAGGTTCAACTGGATTCGGTCCGTGTGGCTGGCGTGACCCTGCATCAGGTGGATGCGGTGATTCATCAGACCGAGTTGCCGGTCGCCTTGCTGGGGATGAGTTTTCTGAACCGCATGGAAATGCAGCGCAACGGCAACACCATGACACTGAAAAAACGCTATTAAGGAGAGAGAACATGCCACATCGTGATCAGGAAATATCCTTGCTCAGGCGTGAGTTGGAGTTGTTGATGGGCGAACGTCAGGCCCTCTTGCGTGTCGTCGGCGGCGCCGCAGCGCTGATTGCTTCCCTCGACAGCAAGCGCTTGCCGGTGGGCGCCGTGGAGGCGGCCGATGTGGTCGCCACGGGCATCAACTGCTTGTCCGAAGAAACGCTGCAGGATGCCTTGTCTGCGGTCCACGCAGAAATCGAGGCCGATTCGGCGACTGCATGAACGAACTGCTGGGGCGTTTGCGCGCCAGTTTGCTGACTTCCGCGGTATCAGGGGATTTTGTTCAGGAGGATGGGGCGGGCAGTCAGGGACTGACGCCCGCCGCTGTCCTGGTGCCCATCGTCCTGCGGCCGGCGGCGCCCACGGTCTTGTTGACCCGGCGCACGGCGCATTTGCGCGATCATGCCGGGCAGGTGAGTTTTCCTGGCGGGCGGGTCGAAGCCACCGATGTCGATGCGGTCGATACGGCCCTGCGCGAGACGGTCGAGGAAATCGGCCTGGCCCGCGAGCATGTGGAGGTGCTGGGATTTTTGCCGGAATACCGGACGGGCACAGGTTTTCGCGTGACGCCGGTGGTCGGGCTGGTGACCCCGCCATTCGACTTGGCGCCCGACCCTTTCGAAGTGGCCGAAATCTTCGAAGTGCCGCTGGATTTCCTGCTGGATGAAGCCAATCATCAGCGTCATACGCTTGAGGTGCGTGGGGCACTTCGACAATATTTTGCGATGCCCTACGGTGAATATTTCATCTGGGGGGCGACGGCAGGCATGATCCGTTCATTGAGCGAAAGGCTTGTGGTATCTTGCTGATCCAGCCTTCATTTCCCAGCCGCCAGCGGCGATTTGCCTCATGAGCCTTTTTTCGCTAATCGCCGTATTCCTGTTAGAGCAATTCAAGCCGCTGGATTACCGAAGCATCATTGGCGACCCGCTGAGTGCCTGGGCTGATTTCATTGAATCCCGCTTCAATGCTGGCACCCGTGCACACGGGATGGCGGCCTGGCTGGTTGCCGTTGCCTTGCCGGTCGTTCTGATTGGCCTGGTTTATGGCCTGCTTTACTGGATTACCCCCGTGCTGGCCTGGGTGTTCAATGTCCTCGTACTCTATCTCACCATGGGGTTTCGCCAATTCAGCCACCATTACACCGATATTCAGATCGCGCTTCGCGAAGGTGAGTTGGAACGGGCGCGTGGCTTGTTGCGTGACTGGCAAGGGATTGCGGTCGACGGGCTGGATTCGCAGGAAATCGCCAGGCTGTCGATTACGGGGGCCCTGGCTGCCTCGCATCGCCATGTCTTCGCAGTGCTGCTGTGGTTTGTCTTGTTGCCGGGGCCTTGCGGTGCCGTGTTGTATCGGCTGGCCGTGATTGTCAGGGATCGCTGGGTGGCGGTTACAAATGTTGCAGAGCACAACGATTTTTCGCTATTTGCGCAACAGGTTTTCGGTATCATCGACTGGTTACCGCTTCGGGTGACCGCCGCTGCATTTGCCATCGTCGGGGATTTCGAGGATGCCGTTTATTGTTGGCGGACTCAGCCGGCGCAATGGCCGGACAGGGATTTGGCGATCGTGCTGGCCAGTGGTGCCGGTGCCTTGGGCGTTTCGCTGGCCGGTGCCGCGATTGATGAGGGTGCGCTGGCGGAGCCGGCAGAGCTTGGGCTGGGTGAGCCCGCTGATGCGGATTACATGCAAAGTGCCGTGGGCCTGGTTTGGCGTGCCACGGTTTTGTGGATGTTGTTGCTCTTTTTGTTGGGGCTCGCCAGTCTGGCGGGCTGAGTCAATTTCATAACGGAGGTTTACATGACCAAAGAAGTAGTCGTTCTGAGCGCAGTTCGTTCCCCCATCGGCGCATTCGGTGGTTCCCTGGCTGACATGGATCCTTGCGATCTGGGCGGCACGGTGATGAAAGAGGCCATCGCCCGTTCCACGGTCGACCCGCAACAAATCAACTACGTGACCGTCGGTACCACGATGCCGGTCGACTCCCGTTACGCTTACGTTTCCCGCGTTGCTTCCATTCAAGCCGGCCTGTCTATGGACTCCGTGGCCATGCAAGTGTCCCGTCTGTGCGCTTCCGGTTTGCAAGCCATCGTGACCACCGCGCAAAACATCATGCTGGGCGATGCCGAGTACGGCATTGGCGGCGGCGTGGAAGTGATGTCCAAAGTCGCTTACCTGATGCCGGCGCTGCGTTCCGGTGCCCGCATGGGTGATGCCAAGGCGATCGATGCCATGGTCGCTGTGCTGACCGATCCGTTCGGCGTCGGTCACATGGGGATCACCGCGGAAAACCTCGCAGCCAAGCACGGCATTACCCGTGAAGAGCAGGATGCCTTCGCAGTCGAATCCCAGCGTCGCGCTGCGGCCGCCATCGATGCCGGCCACTTCAAGTCCCAGATCCTGCCGATCGTCAAGCAGACCCGGAAGGGTGAAGTCGTGTTCGATACCGACGAGCATCTGAAGCGCGGCACCACGATGGAATCCCTGGCCAAGATGAAGCCGGCCTTCAAGAAAGACGGTACTG
>JAKLLI010000146.1 GCA_023150195.1 Azonexus sp. | reverse complement strand
CTCCTCCAAACTCCGATAGCTGAACATCGCGTGCTGTGTGGTATCCGCCGTTCTCATCTTCTTCAATCTCGTCCTGACCAGGTCGCCATTATCTCATTGGCATCGGCTGGCTGGGGTTTTTGAGCAGCCTGTTAAAGGGGAAATCGCTAAGGTAACGGATGAAATCCAACGCCGACTTAGTCTTTATCAAGCGATCAGCACGGAGAATACGCTGCATTCCGGTGACACCGTTGCTATCTGGAAGAGATGTGTGGCGCCAGCAGTTTCCTTTTGGGGGGGAGACTGGAATACCACGAAACACAACAGGAGCCATTTGATTAGCTCGCTCACCACCATTTGCGATAGGCCACGGCCTAAACAATCGAGCGCCCGGAAATTCCTGTTCGATTCGACGAGGAAACGCTCGAAAGTCTAATTTTTCCCCTTCGGCTGTCGTGTAGCCTTTCAAGTTCACGACATTGCCAGAAGGGAGCTCCGCTCTAGAAAACTCTTCGATTGTGTCAGCGTCAATTTCGCGGGGCTCGAATAGCGTCCGGAATTTGGTGACACCGCTGCTGCGGGGTGATTTTGAATACCAAAGAATAAAATCGTTTACTGGGTCCATCAGCGAAGATTTCTGACTACCCTTCTTCTTAACAACGATCTCAGTTATGACGTTCTCGTCTCCGAACACTTCATCCATCACCGCCCGAACGCGGTGAACATTTTCATCGCCGATCTGCACAAAGATGGAGCCGGAATCCGTCAGCAGATCGCGCGCCACCGTCAGCCGGTCGCGCAGGTAGGTGAGGTAGGAGTGAATGCCATCGCGCCAGGTGTCGCGGAAGGCTTTGACCTGCTCGGGCTCACGGGTGATGTGGTCGGCTTTACCATCCGTTACGGTACGGCTGGTGGTTGACCACTGGAAGTTGCTGTTGAATTTGATGCCGTAGGGCGGATCGAAGTAGATGCACTGCACCTTGCCGCGCAGCCCCTCGCGCTCGGCGAGGCTGGCCATGACTTGCAGGCTGTCGCCGAGGATCATGCGGTTGGTCCAGTTCTGGTCGTGCTGGTAGAACTCGGTCTTGTCGGCATCCTTGGGGATACCGTTGAAGTCGGCGAACAGGTCAGGCGTTGCCTGCCCCGCTTCATGTTCGCGTTCTTTCGATTCGCGCAGCAGTTCGTCGATCAGCGTCTTGGGGTGCACCTTTTCCTGGATGTAGAGCGGTGGGGCGTGGACGACGAGGTCGCTCCAGTCCTGCTCGTCCTTGCCGCGCCAGACCAGTTGCGGGTCGAGATCGGTATTGCGCGGGTAGCGGACCTGTTTGGGGGTTTTTTGGTTGTCGTCGAGCACCGACTGGTATTCGGCGGTGGGGATGTTCTTGCGTTTGGCGTCGTCGTGGGTGATCTGCTCGACGTGGGTGGTGTTGGGTGCTTTGGCCATGCTCAATCTTCTTTCTTGTTCAGCTTCTTGCGGGCAACGGCCTCGGGCAGTGCCTTGTAGTTTTCCGAGCTGGTGACGCGGCGACCGGATTTTTTCTCCAGATCCTGCCGGGCCTTGCCGGCAACGCTGCCGCCGGCGATAGCGGCTGCGCGGTTTTCGTCGTAGCCCTGAGCCTCGCGCTGGCGGGCAATCTCGGTGGTGGAGGCTTCGCCGAGCATGGAAAAGATCAGTTCCAGGTCGGTCATGTGGTCGCGCAGGTTGTCTGCGGGCTTGTCCAGTTGCTTGAAGGCCTTGTACTCGCTTGGCGTCATGCCAAAGCTGGCGCGGCTGATTTCGGCGGTGAGGATGGCGTATTCACGCTGTTCCTTGACGCCGCGTTTTTGCCATTCGTTGGTCAGTTCGTCGCGAATGGCGATGCCGCGCACCCGCTTTTCGATCCAGGCGTCGCTGTAGCCCTTGGCCTTGTAAATCTCGCGCATGCGGGCGGCGGCGAGTTCCGGGTTTTCGATTTCCTCAAGGCGTTCGTAGCCGACCTTGGCCAGCCAGCGCTTGAAGGGTTCGGCCTTGGGGGATGGGATGGACTGGATGATGCGAAGCAGGCTTTCGGTATTGGCGCATTGCGTCTGCCGGCGCTTGCCATCCGGCGCCAACAATTCAAGGGGGGGACAAAGTATCCCCCAGTTGGCATTGAGTTCCGCTTCTCGCTTGCGCATTTTCTTGATGTAGTCGCGGACATTGGCGGATTCGGTCAGCGCCTGAACGACATCGGCGACCGAGAAATACCATTTGCCGTCGGCTTCATTCCAGACTGAGCGAATCTGTGCCGACTCGAATAGCTTGATGTTATTCATGATCGGTTCCCTTGCTGAACAGTCACGGCATCGATCATCTTGGCGAACTCCGCTTCCACCTTCTTGGCAAAGTCGTCCTGCATCTGGAAGACGTCGGTGAACTCGGCAAAGGCCCAACGCCCGTAGGTACCCAGGTGATTGACGCCGGGCACCCAGTAGGTATCCATCGTCGATTTCTTTTCCTTGGCGTCCTCGCGTCGATAGCCCTTGATTTCGACGACCAGGCGCAACAGGTCATCCGGCCCGTGGCCTTCATCGACTAGCACGATGAAATCGGGCAGGTATTTGCGCGTTCCCGAGCCGTAGCGATAGGGCACTTCAAAGCCGAGGCCATGGTTTTTAACGTAGGCGCGCACCTTGGGATGCGCTTCGGCAATGCGGCAGAATTCGCCCTCCCAGTCGCTATCGAGCACGACCCAGTTGACGTGGCAGTGCCGGGAACTGGTTTGCCAGCGGTCGGCCTTGGATGTATTGAACCGCACGTGGCGGGTTGAACCGCTAGGGTTGTAGGGGTCAAGCAGCGCCTTGATGGGCCGTTCGCCGAGAAAGTGGCGGGTGATGGCGGCGGTGATCCGGTTGCAGGCCATGTCGGCCAGTTCCTGATACATGAGCAGCGCGGGGTAGGTGCCACCCTTGCATTCCAGATGATTGTCGAGCCACTCCTTGGTGATGCGCTTGAGCTGGCCGAAGAGGTGCAGCTTGGGTTCCTCACCGGGGTCGCGCCACTTGGTGTAAAGCAGGCGCTGGGTGAGGTGGAAGAGCAAGGTGGAGGAGCGCACATCGCCCAGATGTTGCAGGGTCATGTCGGCCGACTGACCGATGATCCCCGAGTTCTGGGTTTGTGAAGGCCCGACGAGATCAGGTGTCAGGACAAGTGTGGATTCCTCGTTGAAGTTGGCCAGCAGACGTTCTTCGGGCAACTCGACGCGATAGCCTTCGACACGCGGGAAGGTGATTTCGAGGGCGTCGCGCTCGGGGCGCATGGCTTTGACCTGTACCGTTTCGCGAGGCGGTTGCGGCGGGCTGATGACCGGCTTGGCGGTGAAGTCGAAGGGGGTGCCGAAAACGTCGGCGTATTCGACGTTGAACTGGCCTTCGTCGTTGAGTTCGTAGGACTGGCGACGCAGGGCGCGGCCGATCACCTGTTCGCACAGGAGTTGCGTGCCGAAAGCGCGAATGCCCAGCACGTGGGTGACGGTGTTAGCGTCCCAGCCTTCGGTGAGCATCGACACCGAGACGACGCAGCGGATTGAACCGCCAAGTTGTCCGGCCTTGCCGACGGTATTCATGACTTCGCGCAGCAGGGCCTGATCGGTGATGTTGTCGCCGGCACGGGCGTCGCCGGTGCGCTCGACGATTTCGCGACGGAAGCGCTCGATTTCATCGGCCGCCATGTCGTGGAACTTGTCGTCCAGTGCGTCGCCAGCCTCGAGTTGCTCGCTGTCGATCAACAGCGTATTGGGGCGTGGCAGGGGGTTGCCGGTGGTGTCGTCGAAGTTGCGAAATAGGGGCAGACGGCCATTTTCCAGCGTGCTGCTGCCGTCGTCGTTCTTGCGTTGAAAACCCGAGATGAAGTCATAGACGAGCTTGGAAATGGCAGTGTTCTGGCAAACCACGATGAAACACGGCGGCACGGAAATTCCGGCATCCTGCCAGAGCTTGAAGGTTTTCTCGTAATGCCCGTAAAGCGCTTGCAGCGCGGTTTGCAGCCGGGTTGGCAGCTTGAGCGGGTCGAGTTCCTGATTGGAGCCGCGCCCTTTTTTGGGCATGTCCTTGCGGATGTTTTCCCAGAGGTTGCGAAAGACCGGCATTTCTTCACCGGGGATGTTTTCCGCGACCGGCACGCGCGGCAGTTTGACGATGCCGCATTCGATGGCATCCATCAGCGAGAAGTCACTCATCGTCCAGGGGAATAGCGTGCCTTCAGCGTAGCCTGAACCACGCAGAAAAAAGGGCGTGGCGGAGAGGTCGATGACGCGGGACAGGCCAAGCTTGCGATTGACGGCTTCGAGCCCGGAGATCCACAACCGGGCGGCTTCGTTGTTTTTCTCGGCCTCTTTCTTCTCGTCGCCTTTCAGTTCTTCATCGTCACCAATGCCTGCGCCCAGGGGCTTTTCACGGTAGCAGTGGTGGGCTTCATCGTTGATGGCCAGGATGTTCTTCATGCCCATCAGGTCGGACATGACGCGCTGGAGCATCTGGCCTTCGGTTTCGGTCGTAACGATTTCGTCGCCAGTGCGGCCCTTGAGCAGTTGCCGCCCCACCTTGGAAATCTCTATGCGCTCGCGCAGCTTGAAGGCGTGATAGTTGGTGATGACGATCTTGGCGCGGCCCATGTCATCGAGCATGTCGACCGGCACCAGTTCCCGTTCCTTGTAGTAGCTGTCGGGGTCATGCGGTTGCAGTACGCGTAGCCGGTCCTTGATGGTCAGGCCAGGTGCGCAGATCAGGAAGCCGCGCGTGAATTGTTTGCTGCTCGGACGACGCACCGCGTTGATTGTCTGCCAGGCAATCAGCATGGCCATTACGGTTGTTTTGCCCGCTCCTGTGGCCAGCTTGAGGGCCAGCCGCATCAACTCCGGGTTGGCGTCCTTGTTGGCGGCTGCGAGGTGGTCGAGCAGGTGCTTACCGTGCTTAGTGCTGGGTGCAACCTCGGTCAGCCAGATGGCCGTTTCAGCTGCTTCTACCTGGCAGAAAAAGGGCCGAACACCGTTGAAACCGTGGTGTCGCCAGTGCTGGAGCAGCCGCGCCGTCTCAGGCGTAACCTGCCACTGGTTGGGGTTTGGGAGGGCGCGCCACGCATCTACGTGGCTGCGCACCTCGTTGATGATCGAGGTAGGGTCGTACTGCTGCGCTTTGGTGGATAGCCCCACACCTTCGTCGAAGATGAAGCCTTCCTGCTTTGGCATCTTCTTTTGCTTCTTCGGCTTGGGTATAGGTGTGATGAACTCGGCACGACGACGCGCATTCAGAACTTGCTGCGTCGGCTGCCCCGATTCGTCCAACTCCCAGTGACGTGCAGGCCGCTCATATGGGGAGTTCAAAATCGGGTGATCGAAGAAGGGGTTCGACATGGTGATGGCTGGGGGTGTCAGAATTTCTGTGTGTGAGGCGTGAGTAGACTTTTCCACGGTGACGGCTGCCGAAGGTCCATATAGACCGTAGGCGGACGGCGCGGTGGGAAAGTCGGTGGTCATTTTATCCGCGTACCGCTTCAAATCGT
>JAKLLI010000145.1 GCA_023150195.1 Azonexus sp. | reverse complement strand
GGCGACCCTCGGGTCGCGGGTCTGCTCACTGGATTTGGCAAGTTTGTAGAGATGGTTGACTGTAGCTATGAGCAATATGAGCGTGATCTGGAATTACGCACCCGCAGCCTGGAAATTTCGTCGGATGAACTGACTGCGGTCAACGAGAAAATTCGCCTGGAACTGCAGGGACGGGAAAATGCGCTGGCGGCACTACGTGGCGTCTTGCGCACCCTGCTGCCAGAGATGCAGGCGCAGGATAGCGCCGACAGTGACGACCTGGCCGTCCTCTCGGAAAAAATCACTGCCCTGATCACGGAAAATGAAACCAACCGTCGGGAACTGGCCAATCAGAAATTTGCCCTCGACCAGCACGCGATTGTCAGCGTGACCGACGCCGATGGCGTCATCGTGTATGCCAACGACCGCTTCTGTGCGATCAGCGGCTATGCCCGCGACGAATTGATCGGTCGCAACCACCGGATGGTGAAATCCGGCGTGCATTCCGATGCGTTTTTCAGCGAACTCTGGCAATGCATCCGGGCCGGCCAGGTCTGGCAGGGCGAAATCTGCAATTTGACCAAGTCCGGCCAGCTGTATTGGGTGGACGCCACCATCGTGCCGCTACTGGATGCGGCTGGCCAACCGGCGCAGTACATTGCGATCCGCACGGAAATCACCGCCCATAAAAACGCCAAGGCGGCCTTGCAACAGGCCAAGGAGGCAGCCGAAGCGGCTAATCGGGCGAAGAGCGACTTCCTCGCCAATATGAGTCATGAAATCCGTACCCCGATGAACGGCGTCATTGGGATGACCGAACTGGCGCTGGATACGCCCCTGAATCCAGAGCAGCGGGACTACCTGAACATCATTCGCGCCTCGGGCGAGTCGCTGCTGGCACTGCTCAACGACATCCTCGATTTTTCCAAGATCGAAGCCGGCAAGCTGATCGTCGAGCACATCCAGTTCGATTTGCCGGAATTGCTGCGCGTCACCTTGCGCACGCTCCAGATGGCGGCAGAGGAAAAAGGGCTGGCCTTGATCGGGCATCTGTCGCCTGATTTGCCGACCCAGGTCAATGGCGACCCCAACCGGCTGCGGCAGATTCTGATCAACCTGATTGCCAATGCGATCAAGTTCACCGCCCAGGGCAGCGTCAGCTTGCATGCAAGCGCCCACGCGACCCATGGCGACTGCCTGGAAATCGAATTTTCGGTGATTGATACCGGCATCGGCATTGCACCGGAAAAGCAGCAGGTCATCTTCGATGCCTTCTCGCAAGAAGACACCTCCACCACACGTCGCTACGGCGGCTCCGGACTGGGGCTATCAATTTGTCGCTGCCTGGTCGAATTGCTGGGCGGCGACATCCGGGTGGAAAGCACGCCGGGGCAGGGCAGCCATTTCAGCTTCCGCTTGCCGTTCCAGCCTGTACAGGACGTCAGCACAACACCCGGCACACCGGTCGTCGATGTCCAGCCTGCAACGCTCGACATCCTGTTGGTCGAAGACCATCCCATCAATCAAAAACTCGCCTTGACCCTGCTCGGTAAATGGGGACATCGCATCACGCTCGCCGGCGATGGTCAGGAAGCCGTGGACTGCTGCGCCAACCAGCGCTTTGATGTCATCCTGATGGACCTGCAAATGCCCGTCATGGGCGGCATCGAGGCCACCCGCCGGATTCGTCGCTTTGAACAGGAAGCCGGGCGCAGTGCATCTACCATCATTGCCATGACCGCCGCCGCCACCCGCGAAGATCAGCTCGACTGTTTTGCGGCAGGGATGAACGACTATCTGGCCAAGCCCATCCGCGCCGGCGATCTTCAGGAGAAACTGGCCAACGCAGCGGGGCGCATGTCGCCGACGTTCTCGGGGTAAACTACGGGCCGTTTGTAATTGCCGCCAGCCGCCGATGACCGATATTGCCTCCCCCTCCCATACCCTGCAAAAACTGCGCAAATTCCTGGAAGGGCGTACCGGGAAGGCGATCATGGACTACAACATGATCGAGGACGGCGACACCATTCTGGTCTGCTGCTCCGGAGGCAAGGATTCCTACACCCTGCTGAGCATGCTGATGGCCCTGCAACAACGCGCCCCGGTGAAATTTCGCCTGATCGCGATGAATCTGGACCAGAAACAACCGGGATTCCCGGCGGATGTATTGCCGGCCTATTTCGAATCCATCGGGATCGAACACCGAATCGTTGAGGCCGACACCTATTCGGTGGTCAAGGAAAAGATCCCGGAAGGCAAGACGACCTGCTCGCTGTGTTCGCGTCTGCGCCGCGGCATCATCTACCGTACCGCCAAGGAACTGGGGGCCAACAAGATCGCGCTTGGCCATCATCGCGACGACATGGTGCACACTTTCTTCCTTAACCTGTTGTTCGGCGGCAAGACCAAAGCCATGCCGCCCAAACTGGTGACCGACGACGGCGCACACGTTGTGATTCGCCCCCTTGCGTATTGCCCGGAAGCGGATATTGCCAAATTCGCCCGCGGCATGGCCTACCCCATCATCCCCTGCAATCTGTGCGGCTCTCAGGAAAATCTGCAACGACAGAAAATCCGCGAAATGATGCAGGACTGGGACAAGCGCTATCCCGGCCGGACCGAAGCCGTGTTCACCGCCTTGCAGAACGTGGTGCCCTCCCACCTGGCTGACAATCAGCTTTTTGATTTTCGCGGACTGACACTGGAGACCCCGGTTGAGGAAGGGGATATCGCCTTTGACGCGCCGGAAATGCCCCCTGTCTTTTCGGGAACGCCCGTTCAATGGTCCGTTTGAGCCGCCTTCCTGCCCCGGCTGTCATATAATCGGCAAATGCTTTTCTGGAGGCCTCGCCATGATTCAACGCCCACCGCCCGTCTTTGTCATGGTTGCTGACGTGTGTGGCAGTGCCGGCCTCTATGAACGACTGAACGATCGGGAAGCCGCGCGCGCCATCGAACGTTGCGTCAAACGCATGAATCGTTCGCTGGAAGCTTACGGTGGCGAAACGCTACAACTTGCCGGCGATGAAATGCTCGCTTTATTCACCTCAGGCGAAGCGGCCTGTCAGGCCGCTATCAACATGCAGCAGCGGCTGGCGGCCTTGCCGCCGGTCACCGGCCTGAAACTTGGTCTGAGAATTGGTTTGCACGCCGGTGAAAGCCTGCCGGACAGCAAGCGTCCGCCAGAAAAATTGCTGGACACTACCGCGAGAATCGCTGGCCTGGCCCACAGCGGCCAGATTCTTTGTAGTAACCGCGTGGTCAATGCGCTCAAGCCCGGCGGCGTCGTGAAAGTGCTGGCTCGCCTGGATCAAGCCGTCAAGGAAGATAACCGGACGCTGGATGTTTTCCAGATCGAGTGGCCTGCCCAGCCGGCCGCCAACCAGATGCACTCCATGTTTGGGCCCTTCAGCACCCTGGCCATCGATCGCCTGCGCCTGCGGTATCAAGGGGAGGTTATCCTGCTCGACGAACACAATCCCATCATCACGCTGGGTAGAGACCCTTCCAGTCAGCTCTTGATCGAAGACCGCAAGGCCTCACGCCAGCATGCGCGGATCGAAAGACGTCATGAAGGCTATTATCTGGTCGACACCAGCACCAACGGGAGCTTTGTGCGGGTGGGGAATCGCCAGGCGGTTGCCGTCAGGCGCGGTGAAATGCTGCTGGAGGGGGCCGGCGTTCTGAGTTTTGGCTCAAACCTGAATGATCCCGGCACCGAAAAACTGGCCTTCGATCACTGTTGACCGCAAAGGGCGCACCGCGTGCGCCCCCTGGATTCGCCCGTATTAGGCACGCTTAACCAGCAGCGGCATCCGCAAGACATTTCTTCATGAAGCTGTTCTTGGCAGCCCCCGCCAGCTTCTTTTCCTTGGCGCCGGCCTCACAGGCGGTCTGACCCGGCGCTCCTTGCCCGGCATCAGCCTGACACTTTTTCATGAAACTGTTTTTTGCCGCACCCGCGAGCTTCTTCTCCTTGGCACGGTCTTCACAGGCATTACCGCCCGCAACCCCCGCATCGGCACGGCATTTTTTCACAAAGCTGTTTTTAGCAGCCCCGGCGAGTTTCTTCTCGGCGGCCTGCGATTCGCACAGATCCGCGGCGTGAACCACGCCAAACGACAAGCCCAACACAATCGCTGCAATCCATGATTTCATGCTGTTCTCCTGTAAGGGAAGGGGAAATACTGCCCGACGGACTATCCGGCGGATCAGTTATCTTCGTCAAGCATCATGCGTTGCTGTCGCTCCATGAAGTCCTGCATGCTGTCGATGCCGCGGTACTGCAGGATGGTGTTGCGAACAGCGGCTTCCAGCAGGACGGCGAGATTGCGGCCGGCGGCCACCGGAATGACGACCTTGCGAATGGGCACCCCGAGAATTTCCTGGGTCTGGGCATCCAGCGGCAAACGGGGCGCGTCGGCGGCAGCCATGGTTTTTTGCAGATGAACGATGAGCTTGAGTTTCATCTTGCGCCGTGAAGCGGTTTCACCAAAGATGGTCCGGATATTGAGTAAACCCAGGCCCCGGACTTCCAGAAAATCGCGCAGCATGCCGGGACAGCGACCTTCAATAGTGGTCGGCGCAATCCGGGCCATTTCCACCACATCATCGGCAACCAGACCATGGCCACGCGAAATCAGTTCCAGCGCCAGCTCCGATTTGCCCACACCGGAATCTCCGGTGATCAAGACGCCCATGCCCAGCACGTCCATATAGACCCCGTGCAGATTCACGGTATCTGCCAGGCGCGCTGACAGGTAGATGCGCAACTGGTCAATAACCGCAGAGCAAGGCTTGGGTGAAAGGATCAGCGGCGTACCAGAAGCGGCACAGGCTTCCACGACGACCGGTGGCGGGGTCAGCCCATCGGCGACAATCACCGCCGGCGTATTGGCCGCCAGCAGGTCGGTGAACATCTGGCCAAAACGCCGTTCGCCGATGCGCATGGCCCAGTCGTATTCCGCCTGACCCAATACCTGCAAACGCTCGGGATGGATGATGTTGATGTGACCGACGACATCAGCACCGTAATTGCTGACCGCCTTGAGTTCGATGCGCCGCTCGCTTTGATGCGCCAACACCCACGAAAAAAGCAGCTTCTCCCGATTATCTTCGTATAGCTGCTCGAAACGGATGTGGCGCACCGGCGGATCTCAGGCGCTGAACAGGGAAATCACCGCCTCAGCGTCGACGGCCGCCTGCAAGGCGTCGCGGAAGCTGCGATCCGAAAATCGCTGGGCCAGTTCGGACAGGATTTGCAGATGTTCTTCCGTCGCCTGTTCAGGCACGAGCAGGACAAACAACAGGGTCACCGGACGTCTATCCGGCGAATCGAACGGAATGGGTGCGGCAAGGCGGATCAAGGCACCCGCGGCCTGCTTCAGTCCCTTGATGCGCCCATGGGGAATCGCGACGCCCTGACCCAGGCCGGTCGAGCCCAGCTTTTCACGCGCAAAGAGGCTGTCGAAAATGATGGAACGCGCCATGCCCAGACGGGCTTCGAACAACATGCCGGCTTG
>JAKLLI010000144.1 GCA_023150195.1 Azonexus sp. | reverse complement strand
CGGCACGCAACTGCTGGCGCGCGCCGCTCAAACGGGCGTCGAGCGGGCCGGCGAGGCGGGTGGGGCGCAGGGCGCTGTGCAGGTGGCTGGCGTCCACCGACTGCGCCGCGAGCGAAAGTGCCAGACCCTCGTCTGCCGTCGTTTGCCAGCTGCCGCTGCCGCTGAGTTCGCCGCTGCCGGCGAGTTGGGCATGCAATAGCGGCAAGCGCAAGGCCTCGTCCTGCCAGATCAGCTGGCCGGCCAGTGTCTGCAGCGGCAGCGCGTTGCGGTCAAGCGGGCCGGGGCGGTCATTACTGATGCCGAAGCTGCCGGTGATGTGTTCGCCTTCGGGTTGCAATTGAGCGGTGATGGCGAGCTGGGCGGACGGCGCGCCGGCGATCCAGGCTGCGGGGTCCAGCTGGCGCAGGTTGATCAAGGCTTCGGCGAAGGGCATGGCGGCGAAGGGGGTGATCAGTGCCTGGGCATCGCCATCAATGCCGCGGCTGGCGTGCAACTCGGCGCGCAGGCGGGTGAGGGGGCCGGTCGCCTGTAAGGTGGCGGCGAGGGGGCGCGCTTCCAGCGTGCCGGCGAGGTCGATGTGGGCATTGACCGGGAAAGGCGCCTGGCCATCGATTTGGGCCTCACCCCGGATGTCGACCTGATGACTGTGCGCCGCGAGCAGCTGCAAACGATGCTGGCGACCATCGCTGTGCACGGCGCCTGCCAGCGCCTCGACCAGCGTCGCACTGCCTTGCCGGATGCGGAAAATCTGCACGTCCGGCAGGTCGACCGCCAGCGGCAGGCGGAGATCGGTCGGCGGTGTCGGGGCACTGCCATCGCTGTGCGTCTGGATCGCCAGTTCGGCCAGTTGCAGGTGGTCGATGCGCAGGGTGCCGCTAAGCAGAGCGCCGGGTTGCCAGTCGATGTGCAGGTCGCGAAGTTCAAGGTCCAGCGCCGGGTCGGTCCAGCGCACTTGCGCCAGTTGCAGGGGGCCGCTGAGCCGGCCGCTGGCCTGCGTGATCTGCAAGCGCTCACCGCTAAGTTGCCGGGCGAGCGTGACGGCGGTTTGCAAGCCGCCTTCGGACATGAACAGCCAGCCGCCGGCCGTCGCCAACAGCAGGGCGGAAACGAACAGGGCAAGCAGGGCGCGGGAACGTCGGGTCATGTCAGAGCGGAATGGCCAGTGAAAAATGCAGATGCAGTTCGCGCGTGCGTTGCCCCCAGGCCAGATCGGCGCCAATCGGTCCGGCCGGACTGCGCCAGCGGGCGCCCAGGCCATAGCCGACGGCAAAGCGGACCTGCTGCCAGTCGTCGGTGGCCTGACCGGCATCGACAAAGCCGGCAATCCCCCATTGTTCGTCCAGCCAGTGGGTGTACTCGGCGCTGCCGACCGCCAGATAGCGGCCACCGACCGTGGCGCTGCCCTCGCGCACGCCAAGGCTCTGGTAGGCATAACCGCGCACCGAGCCGGTGCCGCCGGTGCGGAACAGATAGTCCTGCGGAATGTGCAGCCGGGAATCGGCAAAGGTTTGCCCGCCTTCGGCGCGCAGACTCAGGGTGTCCCGGGCACCGATCGGCAGGTAGTACTGCCAGCGTCCGTAAAGACGCAGGAAATTCTGGCCGGAAAGCAGGGCCGTGGCGCCGCCGCCGATGGCAATTTGCGCCACGGTGCCCCGGCGGGGATTGAGCAGGTTGTCGACATGGCGCCAGGTCCATTGCACATTGGGGACCAGCGCCCGGCTGGTCACCCGGCTGGCGCCTTCGGGGTCGCGGACTTCCTCCTGCCAGCTCAAGGACAGGCGCTGCTCGATGCTGCCGCGCAGCTGCACGCTCTGGGCGCCAAAGGCATAGCGGGAGGTTTTCAGCCCTTCGATGTCGCTGGCGTCGACCGTGGCCCCGACGCTGTGCCGGCGCTGACGGTCGTCCGGGGGCAGGAAGATGTCGCCATACAGCGTCTGCTGCTTTTGTTCCAAACGCAGGCCACTGTTGAGTTCCCAGGCTTGATTGGCGAAATTGGGCGTGTGATAGCCAGTTTCAATGCGCGCACCGGTATTGGAACTGGCGCCCGCGCCGAAACTCAGGCGATGGGCGGCGCGTTCGCGCACGGTTAGGCGCACCGGGGCAGTCATGCTGCCGTCGGCTTCCTGCGTCGCGTTGTCCACGTCCAGTACCGCCTTGACCGAACTGAAATACGGCGTGGCCTGCAGGTGGCCGATGAGGGTGCCCAGCCGCTGTTCGCGATAGGGGTCGCCGGGACGCACGCTCTGGTTGTAACGGGCGATCAGTGTGGGGGAATAGCGGTTCAGGCCTTCAATCTCGAGTTCGCCGAAACGGAAGCGGGGCCCGCTGTCGTAGTGGGCGCTCAAATGGGCCGCCTGGCGAGGCGCATCAATGTCTGCCCGACTGTCGCGCAGGCTCGCTTGCGGGTAATCCTCCGCCAGCAGTTCGCTCAGGATGTGCTGCTTGGCGGCGTTCCAGTCGGCTTGCCGGTAGGGCTGGCCCACCGGCAACAACCAGCCGCTGTTGAGACGGTCCCTGGTTTCCTGCGGCAAGGGGCCGTCGACCGCAAGATCGACGCTGGCGATCCGGGTGCGCGGGCCGGGGTCGATGCGCAGGACCAAGGCGCCGTCGCGGTCTTCGTGACTCAGGACGGGGGAAAAATAGCCCTCGGTGGCGAGGATTTCCTGGCTCATGCCTGACAGCCGCCGAACGCTGCCTTCTTCCGGCAGGAACTGGCGTAGCTGGCTGCCCAAGGCTTCGTCGGCCATCTCGATGCGGACCTCGGCGAGCGCTGCTTGGGTCAGCAGGCCGAGCAGCAGCGTCAGGGCGAATCGGCGCATGGCGTCAGTGGCTGCTTTGATCGCCGCCTTTGGGTGGCAGCAGGAAACTGCGCGGCTGGGCCAGGAAGCGTCGCCACAGCGCACCAAGCAGGGTGCTCCAGTGGGCAAAGTGGATGTTGCGGGCGCCCATGGCCGTGCGCAGTGCCAGCCCGAAGCTGACCGCCAGATTGGTCAGGCCGATGCCGATCACGCCCAGGCAGCCCAGTGCCACGGCTTGCCAGCCCAGCGAGAATTCATGGCCGATCACGGCGTAGCCGAGATTGGCCGACGAAAAGGCGATGTGGCGGATATCGAGCGGCAACCCCAGCAGGGTGCCGATCATGCCGGTGGAACCCAGCATGCAGCCGAACAGGAAGTTCCCCATGATGCCGCCCATACGATCTTCGATATAGCGCCCGAACGTCGCCGCCTTGCGTGCGCCGGAAAAGCGCCGCAGCCAGCGCAGGCGGGCGATGCGGCTGCCGATGCCGGTGTAGGCAGCGCGATTGTCGAAATAGCCGCTGATCAGGCCGGAGAGGAAGAGGTAGAAACCGGCGATCGCAGCGTGTGGCAAGGCCCAGGAGAGCGGGTCGAGGTCGCTCATCAATGCCTCGGCCTTGTCGGGCGTGATCGGGCTGCCGCCGAACCAGTGCGTGAGTCCAAGCCCGACCACGATGGCGACCGGCAGGGCCAGCATGACATTGCCGGCAATGGCGGCCAGCTGGCTGCGGGACACGGCGGCAATCACGTCCACCATGCGTTCCAGATCGCTGCTGCGGTTGGGCTTGAGATCGCCCAACTGGCCGGCGAGCGTTTGCGCGGTCATCGCCGGCTGCTTGGTGGCCACGGTGAGGCCGAGCAGGAAAATGCCGACGAAGCCCAGGCCGTAAATCATGCTGAACAGAAAGGCCTCGACAAACAGCGGGGCGTGCAAGGCGGCGGCCTTGATCTTGAGCAGCGCCATCAGCGCGATCAGGACGCCGGCGCCGGCGGCAGAGCGCCACATCCGCGCGTAATCCGCACGATTTTCGCAAATGTAATGTTCGCCGGAGCGGGCCGCGTTTTCGGTGACGCGCACGGCCAGCACGCCGGAGAGTTGCTGCATGTAATGGCGCAGGCTGTTGCGCCGGTTTTCGGCCAGGAAGGTGGTGCGGGCAAATTCTGCCCATTGGCGCAGCGCTTCATCCTGGGGCACATTGCGCAGGCCCGCCGTGAGAATGGCGACCAGCGCCGACAGTCGGGCCAGACTTTCCTCGCTGCGGGTGAGGATGTAGGACAGGTGGAGGCTGGTACCCACCGTCATCGAGCGCTTGCGAATCCGGCGCAGGGTGTCCTGGCACTGGTCCACCATGACCAGCAACTGGCTGCCATCATCGCCGGGTGCCTCGCCGGTATTCAGGCCGGCACGAAAGGCGGCCACGAATTCCAGAGCTTCCGCCGAGAGCGCGATGAAGCGTGGCGTATCGTCATCGAGGTCGGGCGAGGCACGCATCAGCTCGTTTTCGACGCCCAGACCGCTGACCCGGTGGGCGATCAGCAGCACCGCGTCGAGCATCTGTTCCTGCGCATCGCGCCGGTTCTTCGGCTCGGAATCGCTGGCCGGCGCCAGGACCGCCCAGAAGCGGCAGGACAGTTCCGGCGGAATGGTTTCCAGCCAGCGCCAGTCGTTGCGATTGTCGAAAATCAGTTGCAGGCAGTCTTTCAGCCGGCGCTCGTCGGGCGCTTCGGGCAGCAGCCGGTTCCCGAGAATGCGCCACCATTCGGAAAAAAAGCCGGTGCCGGGCAGGATGCCGCTGTCGGTGAAAAAGGTCAGTAGCCGGCGTTGACCGGCGAAATTGGCGACGTGATGGCGGAAGGCGGCAGCCAGTTCGGCATCGACTTCCAGACGTTCCACCAGCAGGGCGTAATTGCGGTGCCCCTGGGTGTCCTGATGGTGATGCGGGCGCAGGGCGGCGACCAGTTGTTGCAGTAGTGACAGGGAATCCGCCTCCGGGCGGCGGAAATCGGCCAGCGCAAGGTCGAGGCGCTGGCGGTCGGTAAGCATCGATACGCCGAAAAAGGCTTTGAGTCGGGTCAGCGGGGAAATCAGGCGCATGTGTTGCGGCCGTGTTGGCGGCCATCTGTCGTTGATGGGGGCCATGTTAACGTAAGTCGATCGGAATTCCGGCGGTGAATGGTGCGGTCCGGTAACGATTCGTAATAGAATCTCAGCCCCACAACGATATCCTTTCACGGGAAAACACCATGAACCTCGTCAAGAAATCCATCGCCCTGGCGCTGCTGGCCGGTATCGGCTTCTCCGCTGTTGCCCAGGAACGCGTTTACCTGATCGACGCCCGCGACGTCGTTGCCAAGTCCGGCACCGGCCTGTGCTGGCGTGACGGCTACTGGACCCCGGCCGCCGCCGCTGCCGACAAGGCCGGTTGCGAGTGCGACAAGGACCTGCTGCCGGCTGGCACCTGTGATGCCAAGGCCGCTGCTCCGGCGGCTGCCGCCCCGGCTGCTGCTGTTGCTGCACCGAAGCCGACCGGTGAAAAGATCACCGTCGCTGCCGATGCCCTGTTCGACTTCAACAAGGCTGTCCTGCGTCCGGAAGGCAAGGCCAAGCTCGACGAGCTGGTCTCCAAGGCCGCTGCCATCAAGCTGGAAGTGATTCTGGCCGTGGGTCACACCGACCGTCTGGGTGGCGACGCCTACAACCAGAAGCTGTC
>JAKLLI010000143.1 GCA_023150195.1 Azonexus sp. | reverse complement strand
CCGCCGCCGAGAAGGGGCGAACCTGCTGCGTCAAGGGATCGATGGCATTGATCAGTTGCAGGACGCCGATGATTTCCCCGAAATGGTTTTTCATCGGCACCGTCAGGAAAGATTGCGAGCGATAGCCGGTGCGCTGGTCAAAGGCGCGCGTGCCGCTGAAATCGAAGCCCTCGGCGGCGTAGGCATCGGGAATGCTGACGGTAGTGCCGGTCAGCGCGGCATACACCGCCACCATGCTGTCGTTGGCGACGCCATCCGCCCGATACAGCGCCAGGTCGGGAAAATGCGCCTGCGCCGATTGCGGCGCGCTGCCGCCAAAGGCGATGTTCAGCGAGTCATTGCGCACAATCTCGAAATGCAGGCGGTGATTGTTTTCCGACATGCGGTAGAGCGTGCCGGCGTCGGCATGGGTAATTCGCCGTGCCGCCTGCAGAATTTTTTCCAGCAGACGCTGGATGTCGCGTTCGCTGGACAGCGAGCTGCCGATGTCGTTCAGGTGCTCAAGGCGGGCGAGCATGTCATCCTCGGCCAGCTTCGGCGCTTGCCAATCCCCCATGAGCAGTTGACCGGAAGCCAGGGCGTTCAGCGGGATGGCGGGCAGCGCTGCCGCCAATTGCTGCATGGTCATCGCCGCCTGCCCCGGCTTGAGATGCGTGATATGAATCGCACAGGCTGGCTTTAAACGCAGCAAGCCTGCCGCCAGCGTCTGCGGGCAGAAATGCCCGGATAAATCCGCCAGTGGCCGCTGCTCGTTGGGAAAAGCACACTCGATGATCAAGGCCTTCAAATCGTGGATAGCATTCAGGGCATCCCAAAATGGGTGGCAGGGGCCGGTATCCCCGGAATACACCAGGCTACCTTGCGCGGCACTCACCTGCCAGGCCACCGCGGGGATGGAATGACTGACCGGCAAGGCACGGAAACAACGAGTCGACAGGGTCAAGCGATCGCCGGCTTCCATCGCATGAAAGACCATCAGCGGCGCCGCTGGCGAGGGAATTTCACGAAAGTCCGGCCAGATCGTCCAGTTGAAAACATGCGTCTGCAGCGCCTCAAGCACCGCGGCCGGGGCGTGCACGGTCAAGGGCGCTGTCCGCCGGTCCGCCACCGTGTCGATCAACATCGGCAAGGCAGCAATGTGATCCATATGCGCATGGGTCAGAAAGACGTGATCGATTTTGAGCAGTTGCTCCGGCGAGAGATCGCCGACACCGGTGCCAGCATCCAGCAGCACATCCTCGTCGACCAGAAAGGACGAGGTTCGCAGATCTTTCCCGATGCCACCGCTACACCCAAGGACGTGAATTTTCATGTCATTTACTCAACAGGTCAGTCACCCCATCCCAGGCTTCACCGGGATCGTTATCTTGAAGATGGACAATTCTTTCATCATAGAGTTTGCGCAAGCGCTCATTGACCAGCGGCTCCTGCGTCGCCTCCAACTGCGCCAGGGCCGCAGCCCACTGCCGTTGCCGATAATGCTCAAGAAAAGCGTGCCATTGCGCCAGCGCCGACGCTGTTTCAGCATCGACTTCGGTCGACAGGCCCAGCGGTTCGAAAATGGCCACGGCATTGCGTTTACCTTTAACCCGAACGCGATCCAGTTCGCGAAAGCTGAATTCCGGCAAGGCGCGCACCGTGTCCTCGCCGACGATGATGCCCACGCCATAGACCCGGGTCAGCCCCTCAAGCCGCGAGGCGAGATTCACCGCATCGCCCATCACCGTGTAGGCCTTACGCACCGACGAGCCCATGTCGCCCACGGTTACGCGGCCGGTGTTGATGCCAATGCCGATCCGAATTTCCGGCCAGCCGTGCGCCTGAAACTCGGGATTTTTCATGGCCAGTTGCCGCTGCATGGCCAAGGCTGCCAGCACCGCGTGGCGGGCGTGCGCCTTGTCGGCCACCGGCGCACCCCAGAAGGCCATGATGGCATCGCCGATGTACTTATCCAGCGTGCCCCGGTTGGCCTGAATTTCGTGAGTCATGGCCCCCAGATACTCGTTCATCAACCGCGTCAGCGCTTCCGGCGACAAGCCTTCGGAGAGCGTGGTGAAATCCCGGATATCGGAAAACAGGATCGTCAGGTCGTCACTGCGGCCGCTCATGCTGTAGCTTTCCGGGTTGCGTGCCATTTCCTCCACCAGTTCAGGCGGCACATATTGCCCGAAGAGGGTGGTGAAGCGCCGCTTGCTCCGGCTTTCCACAAAGAAGCCCCAGGCCATGCCCAAACCGTAGAGCAGAAAGATGAGCAGCAGCGTCGCGGCCAGCGGCACGACCAGCCGGGCATCGCGCCATAGCCACAGATTGAAGGCGATGGCGGCCGCCAGCAGCAAGAGCATCAGCGCCGTCCCCGACACCGGCGGCAAGCGGTTGGCCACAAAAATCAGCAAGCCGCCGACGATCAGGAGGACACAGGCCTCGATGCCAGCCACGTAGTAAGGCTGCGACATGAAGGTTTGCCCGAGCATACCGGCAATCAGGTTGGCGTGAATCTCGACCCCGGGATAGGTGCCGCCCATGGGCGTATTTCGCAAGTCGAACAGGCCGGCGGCACTGGTGCCGAGTAAAACGATGCGCCCCTCGAGATCAGCTGCAGGAATGCGCTGTTTCAGGACGTCGACCGCAGAGAGATAGGGAAAACTCCTTTCGGGGCCGCGAAACGGCACCAGCGTGGCCAGTTGGGCATCCACGGGAATCCGCAACTGGATTTGTGGGTTACGGATATCCAGCCACTCGATACCGCTATCGGCATCCGGGACGCCCAAGCGTAATTCGCTGTCCGGCAACAACTGGCGCACCATGGCAACAGAGAGGGCCTCAAACACGCGCCCCTGATAGCTCACCATCAACGGCACCCGCCGTACGCTGCCGTCAACGTCGATATGCGGCATGAAATGCCCGACACCCGCTGCCGCCGCCTGCAACTGCGGCAAATTGGCGCCCAGCCCCTGAGTGACCGGAAATTGCCAAGCCAGATCGGGAAACTCACTCACGGGAAAGAGCGAACGGGGCTGCATGGCTTCGGGCAAAGGCCGCGCATCATCCGCAAAGTAATAGCCGAGAATCGTATTGCGGCCGCGCAAGGCATCGGCAAAACGGGTGTCGTAATCAAGTTCACCGCGTACTTTGCCCAATACCCGATGAAATTCGGTATTGCTGCGCAATTCGCCCTTGGCCAGGCCTTCCAGTACCGCCACCCCGGAACTGTCATCCGGCTCCGAAAACACCACGTCGAAGCCAACGATGCGCACCCGGTAATCGTCAAACAGGCGGTCCATCAGGCGCGCCATGACATCCCGCGACCACGGCCAGCGCCCCAGTTCGCCCAGGCTTTTTTCGTCGATATCGACGATCACGACCTGCTGGGTATCGCCCCCCGGCGGCGAGAGGCGGACGCGCACGTCGTACAGATAGGTTTCCAGCGCAGAAACGGCCGGCAAGTGCCAATAACTGAAGGCATGCCCGAGGAAGAGCAGCAGACAGGCAACTCCCAGCAAGGCGCGAATGACGCCAGCCTTCATGTTGCCCTGCCGGCCTTCATGGTTTGTGGAAAAACTCCATCTTGATGCCGGCGAGTTCGATCACGTCGTGGTCGTTCAGCGCACGCGCCTGCGCGTCGATCGCCCGTCCATTGACGGAGGGGAACTCGTCCCCTTCAACATGGGTAATGAAGTAGCCATGCGGTCGCTTGGCGATCACGGCAACCTGCACGCCGGGCTTGCCCAGCGTGGTGAGCGTTTTTTGCAAATCCAGTTGTTTGCCGGCATTGGGCCCGCTGAGCAACTGGATGGCTGCGACCGGCAAGCCCTCGGCCCGCGGCGTTGCCACCGGCGCGGCAGGCGCAACCGGCTTGCGTACATCCGGGACCGCTTCCAGCTGCAACTCGGCCGGCCGGGCCTGGGCAATCACCTTGTTCTTGATCGCTGGCTCAGTGTCATGACCGGCGGCGGTGACACCGTTATCTGCCAAGTATTTGAGCTTGTATTTGCCCAGTTCGATGATGTCGTTGTGACGGAGAAAATGACGCTTGACGGCCTGTCCGTTAACCTGGGTCCCATTGGTGCTGTTGAGGTCCTCCAGAAATGAATCCGCGAGAATGGTCACCACCACCGCGTGCTCACCGGAAATTGCCAGATTATCGATCTGGATATCATTTTGCGGTTTGCGCCCGATGGTCAGCCGCTCCTTGTCGAGCAGAATTTCCTTGAGCACCAGGCCGTCCATGGACAGGATCAGTTTTGCCATCGTGTCTTCCTCATTTCACTTCAAAAGCGCCAGCAGCTTTTGCCACCACCGGACAGGCGCTGCATAGTTACCTGCAACCTTCATCAACACGACCGAGGTGTTGTCACGCCCCCCATTGTCGTTCGCAGTTTCGACCAAAAGTGTCGCGGCCAGCGCTGGATTGGCGCCAAACCGGCGAATGATTTCGGCGATTTCTTCGTCATCCACCATGTCGTTCAGGCCATCGGAACAGAGCAGGATGATATCGCCCCCCTGAACATCATGTTCATGGACTTCAACATCGACTTCAGGCTCCACCCCCAAGGCCCGTGTGACCAGATTCTTGTTCTCGGAAAAACGGGCTTCCTCGACGGATATCATGCCACTATCAAGCTGTTCCTGTAAGAGGGAATGGTCCTTGGTCAATTGCTGGAAATCATCACCCCGCAAGCGATAGAGGCGGGAGTCGCCGACATGGCCAACGTAAAGGCGGCGCCCCAGAAACCAGGCCAGCACCAGCGTCGTTCCCATGCCTGCACACTGTGCCTGGCTTTGCGAGGTATTGAAAATGGCCGCATTGGCTGCACTCACTTCGTCGGCGAGCAGTTGCGCCGGGCCGCCGGCCGCGGCCAACATGGCGTCATCGCATTGCGGCAACAGGCGCGTAAAGCTGGCTGCCAGCAAGGTGGTGGCCATCCCGCTCGCCACCTCGCCAGCGTTATAGCCGCCCATGCCGTCAGCAAGAATGGCAACGCCGAGTTCCGCGTCAACGAAGACGGCATCTTCGTTGTGCGCGCGAACAATGCCCGTGTCGCTACAACTGGCAACTGTCAGAGCATGACCCAGATTGGCAAACTTCATCGTTACGCACGCCTTGTTCTTGTTCGACTGTCCAACCCGCGGGACACTCCCTGCTTTCAGCAGGCCGGCTATTGTCTCGCGGTCTTGACATTTGGGTCAAACTGATCCGGCAATTTCTCGCCCCAGTCCCTGCGCCTTGGCCGCTTCGAAGACCAAACGCGCCACCGCCAGATCCTGAATGGCCATGCCCTGGGATTCAAACAGGGTAATTTGGGTCGCCGATTGCCGCCCGGGATGGCGGCCCACCAGCACATCACCCAATTCGATCAACTGCCGCGCGTGCAGACGCCCCTTTTCCAGCAGCGGCTGGAGATCTCCGGACTCCGCCAAGGCTGTCGCCACCGAATCGACCACGACCAGATCGCAGCGCCGAATCGCTGCCTCCGAAACTTCCTGACGCACCAGGGCATTGGAACCTGCCGCATTGATGTGCGTTCCGGGTGCCAGCCAGTCGGCC
>JAKLLI010000142.1 GCA_023150195.1 Azonexus sp. | reverse complement strand
CATGGCGAGGTAGTCCGCCATCACCTGCGCGCCCTCATCCGCCCGCCCGTGGGCCGCCAGCAAATAGGCGTTGAGCAGGCCGCCGCCGGCATTGGTATTGATTTCGATCAGCTTGGGGCCGTCGACCGTGAGATGAAAGTCGTAGCCCATGAACACGCCTTTGGCCGCGACCGGCGTTCGCGCAATGGCCGGTGCCGAAGCCAGCACCGTTTCCCGAAACGCGGGCAATGCCAATACGGATTCCAGCGCGCCGACCAGATTTGCCATCGCCTGCAGGTCGACCGCAGGCAGCCGCAGTTCGGCGGTGGAGAACAGTCGGGGCTGGCGGGCCAGCAGGCGGTCGAAGGTAGCTTTCATCGCTGGGCAAAAAATTCAAGAACCACGGAGAGTTCGCGGGTGCGTTTCATGGGCGGCAGACTTTGCCAGACCTGACGGCCATACGGCTTTGAGATGAGTCGCGGGTCGCAAATCATCAACACGCCCTTGTCGGCCTCGTCGCGAATCAGCCGCCCGGCACCCTGCTTGACGTTGATCACCGCACGCGGCAACTGGTACTCGATAAAGGCGTTGCGGCCCTGTTTTTTCATTTCCTCGATGCGCGCCGACAGCACCGGATCGTCGGGCGGCGAGAAGGGAATCTTGTCGATGACCACCAGCGACAGCGCTTCGCCGCGCACGTCCACGCCTTCCCAAAAACTCTGGCTGCCCACCAGAATAGCGTTGCCGTACTGGCGAAAACGTTGCAGGAGATCGTTCTTGCTGCCCTCGCCCTGCACCAGTAGCGGCATGCTCAGGCCTTCATCTTCGAGCTTGGCCTTGAGCAATTCGTGCGTGCGGCGCATGGCGCGAAGGCTGGTGCACAGGAAAAAGGCCCCGCCATTGGCTGCCTTTACCGCCGGCCAGGCAGCGTCCACGACGCTGTCGGTGTAGTTCCAGGCATTCGGGTCCGGCATGCCCAGGGGCACGTACAGCACGGCCTGCTCGCCGTAATCGAAGGGGCTGTGCCAGCAGGCGGAATCGGGTTCACCCAGCCCCAGTTCGGCGCAGTAATGGGTGAATTTGCCGCGCACCGCCAGGGTGGCCGAGGTAAAAATCCACGCCCGAGGATGGCCGCCCATCTGTTTGCGGAAAATGCCCGCCACATCCAGCGGCGTCAGGTTCAGTTGCAGGGACTGGGTAAAGGCCTCCGCCCAGCGCACCACACCGGGATCGGCCGGGTTCTGCCAGGCACCCAGCCGCTGCGCCAGTTCCCCGGCGCGCTGCCAGCATTTTTCCAGGCCTTCGGCGCGCTCCGCCTGCGTTTCCAGCAAGGCGGCAAAACTGGCCACTTCGGCTTCCAGCGCCTGCAAGGCGGGTTGGAATTCCGGCTTTTCCAGCAGTTGACCGTGGGCAAAGCGCCCGCTGTCCACGCCCACCGCCAGGCGCAGGTCGCGCGCCGCCTTTTCCATGGCCTTGGCGGCCACCGGCAGTTGCAGGCAATCGCGGGCATGGGTCAGGCCTTCGGCCCGCGCGTCCCGCGACAAATCCAGCACTTGCGCGGTCGACACCGTATCGCCGAAGAAAAGTGTCGCCACTTCCGGCAACTGGTGAGCTTCGTCAAAAATCACCGTGTTGCAGGCCGGCAGCAACTCCGCCATGCCTTCGTCACGCAGCATCACGTCGGCAAAAAACAAATGGTGATTGACCACCACCAGATCCGCCGCCATCGCATCCTTGCGCGCCTGCATCACAAAGCAGGTTTTGTAGTCCGGGCAATCCTGCCCGAGGCAATTATCCCGGGTGGACGTGGCGTGATTCCACACCGGGGAATTTTCGTTCACCTCGATGCACTCTGCCTTGTCGCCGCTGTGCGTGGTTTTGGCAAACACCGAAATCCGGCGCGCATCGGCCGCGTCTTCGCGGGTCAAAAAGCGGCCATCGGCCAGGGCGCGGTTGAGGTGATAGGGACAGACGTAATTGGCCCGCCCCTTGAGCAGTGCAATCTTGACCGGTGCTTTGAGGATCTCGCGCACCATCGGCAGATCCTTGTTGAACAACTGGTCCTGCAAGGTCTTGGTGCCAGTGGACACAATGACCTTGCCGTTGGATTTGAGCGCCGGGATCAGATACGCGAAGGTCTTGCCCGTGCCGGTACCGGCCTCCGCGATGAACACCGCGTTGTTCTGGATTGCGCTGGCGATACGCTCGGCCATGTCCACCTGCTGGGCGCGCACGCGATAGCCGGGGATGGCTTGGGCCAGCAGACCATCGGGGGAGAAAATTTCCTGAAGGGAGGACAAGAATCAGCGCCTTGAAAAATGCCGCGGCATCTTAACAGAAGCCTTGTTTCTGTTCGGAAAATCCTATGTTGCAACGCAACAGACAAATCAGAATTCCGTCACCAGACGCTGTGATAATCGAAAATTAGAAATGGTGCATTGCAACAATCCAAGTGTTTGCATGGTAGAGTGAAGCCAGAATAAAAAATACAGGCGAGGAGCACGTCCAAGGAGTAAGCGCATGACCCGACCTGCCGATATCACCGCCCCCGCACTGCCCGCAACGCAGCCACAAACGCCGTGCCTCCCCCGATGGCGCCGATGGCTGGCCGACAGCCGTCGCTGGCCCGCCCGCCTCGATCTGCTGCAAAGCCTGTCCGGCCTGCTGCTGGCGCTGTTTCTGATTGCCCACATGGGCTTCGTCTCCAGCATTCTGATCAGCCATGAGGCCTTTTACCGGGTCGCCCGCTTTTTTGAGGGCGCCTGGCTGCTGGGCAAGCCTTACCCGATTCTGGTGTCGCTGGTAGCTGCTGGCATCACCGCGCTGTTCGTCTTGCATGCCTGGCTGGCGATGCGCAAATTTCCCGAAGGTTTCCGTCAATACCGGGCTTTTGTCGCGCATAAAAACCGTTTGCGTCACGGCGACACCTCGCTGTGGTGGGTTCAGGTCCTGACCGGGTTTGCCCTGTTCTTCATGGCCACCATCCACCTTTACGACATGCTCAGCCAACCCGAACTGATCGGCCCCTACGCCTCCGCCGATCGCGTCTGGAGCGGTTCGATGTGGCCGCTTTATCTGATGTTGCTGCTGGTCGTCGAGGTGCATGGCAGCATCGGCCTGTATCGCCTGGCGCTGAAATGGGGCTGGCTGAGCAGCGACGATCCGCATGCCGACCGCCGCCGCCTGCGTCGGCTGCGCCATGCCTTCAGCGCCTTTTTCATCGTGTTGGGCCTGTTGACCCTGAGCGCCTATGTCGAACTGGGCCGCGCCCATGCCGATCGTCAGGGCGAGCGCTATCACCCCGCCACCGCATCCGAAAGGTCCTGAGCATGGAGATCATCCACACCGACGTCCTGATCATCGGCGGCGGACTGGCCGGCCTGCGGGCCGGACTCGCGGCCAGAAAGCGCGGGCGCGAGGTCGTCATCCTCAGTCTCGTCCCGCCCAAACGTTCGCATTCGGCGGCGGCGCAAGGGGGAATGCAAGCCAGCCTGGGGAATTCGCTCAAAGGCAGCGGCGACAACGAAGACATCCATTTCGAGGATACCGTGCGCGGCAGCGACTGGGGCAACGACCAGCAGGTGGCCCGCATGTTTACCCACGTTGCCCCCAAGGCCGTGCGTGAACTGGCCGCCTGGGGCGTGCCCTGGAACCGGGTTGAAGCCGGCCCGCGCGAGGTCATCATCGACGGGGGCAAGGTCACGCTGACCGAGTCTGATGAAGCGCACGGGCTGATCACCGCCCGCGATTTCGGCGGCACACGCAAATGGCGCACCTGCTATGTCGCCGATGGCACTGGCCATGCGATGCTCTACGCCGTCAGCGACCAGAGCATCGCCGCCGGCATTCCGGTGCACGAGCGGATGGAAGCCGTTGCCCTGATTCACGACGGCGCACGCTGCCACGGGGCCATCGTGCGTAACCTGATCAATGGCAAGCTGACCGCTTACGTCGCCAAGGCCACCTGCATCGCCACCGGCGGTTTCGGACGCCTGTATCAGGCCACCACCAATGCAGTGATCAACGAAGGCATCGGCGCCGCCATTGCGCTGGAAACCGGCGTTGTGCCACTGGCCAACATGGAAGCCATCCAGTTTCACCCCACCGCGATCTTCCCCGCCGGCATTCTGGTGACCGAAGGCTGTCGCGGCGACGGCGGTCTGCTGCGCGATGTCGACGGACACCGCTTCATGCCGGACTACGAACCCGAGAAAAAGGAACTCGCCTCACGCGATGTCGTGTCTCGGCGCATGGAAGCCCACATCCAGTCCGGCAAGGGCGCCAGCAACCGCTTCGGCCAGCATCTGTGGCTGGACATCACCCTGCTTGGCGAAGCCCACATCAACCACAAGCTGCGTGAAGTGAAGGAAATCTGCCAGTACTTCCTTGGCATTGACCCGGCGAAACAGTGGATTCCGGTCCGCCCGGCGCAGCATTACTCGATGGGCGGCATCCGCACCGATGCCCAAGGCGCCGCCTACGGCCTGCAGGGCCTGTTCGCCTGTGGCGAAGCCGCCTGCTGGGACCTCCACGGCTTTAACCGGCTGGGGGGCAATTCGGTGGCGGAAACCGTGGTTTCGGGCATGATTGTCGGCGAAGCCATCGCTGATTTCTGTGCCTCGCCGCAAGGTGAGTTGACGGTCTCCACGGCACTCATCCGGGCCTGTTTCGACAAGGCACAGGCCGAGTTCTCCAGCATCACCGACAGTCGGGGTCAGGAAAATGCCAGCCTGCTGCTGCGCGACATGCAGGCGACAATGACCGCTCAGGTCGGCATCGTGCGCCATGGTGACGCCCTGCGTGCGGCGGTCGACAGCCTGCAAGCCCTGAATTTGCGCAGTCGCCAATTAGGGCTGCGCCATCATCGCCCCGGCGCCAACCCTGAACTGACCACCGCCTGGCGCTTGCAGAAAATGTTGAAACTTGCGCTCTGCGTTGCTCAGGGAGCGCTACAGCGCACGGAAAGCCGTGGCGCGCATTTCCGCACCGATTTTCCTCAACGCAACGACGCCAACTGGCTCAAGCGCACGCTGGCCTACTGGCCATCCGCCGATCAAGCCTTGCCGACGCTGGCCTACGAAACGCTCTCGGTCGCCGGCATGGAGTTGCCGCCGGGCTGGCGCGGCTATGGCGCGCGCGATGCCATTGAACATCCGGATACCGCAGGCCGCCAGCAGGTCGTTGACCACTTGCGCACCCAACATGGCGGCGACCGCCACGCACTTCAGGCCGCGCTGATGCCCTTCCGGCACCTGCTGCCCGAACATTTGCGCGGCAACAATGCCCGCCCAGGAGACCCGTCGTGATCCCCATCCGCTTCCACAAACCCGCTGCCCCGCAGGAAAAACGCTGGCTGACGCTGAACATCCTGCGCTGCAACCCCGCACAGCCGGGGGAAACCACTTACCTGCAAGCCTTCCGGATCGAGGAAGCCGAGGGGATGACACTCTTCATTGCGCTCAACGAAATCCGCGCCACGCAAGACCCTTCGCTGCAATTCGACTTCGTCTGCCGCGCCGGCATCTGCGGTAGCTGCGCGATGCTGGTCAATGGTCGCCCTGCGCTCGCCTGCAGAAC
>JAKLLI010000141.1 GCA_023150195.1 Azonexus sp. | reverse complement strand
TGCTGCTGGGGTACAAGGGCTAGGCCGCCTACTCGTCGCGGTCCAGCGCCAGAGAAGCGGAGTTGATGCAGTAACGCAAGCCGGTCGGGGCGGGGCCATCGTCGAAGACATGGCCCAGATGGGCGCCGCAGTCGTGGCAGGTCACTTCGGTGCGACGCATGCCAAAGCTGCGGTCGACGTGCTCGTCAATCAGGTTTTCGTCCGTGGGTGAATGAAAACTCGGCCAGCCGCAACTTGAGTCGAATTTGGCATCCGAGCTGAAAAGCGGGGCGCCACAGCCGATGCAGCGGTAGGTGCCATGATCATGGCAATCCCAGTAAATACCGGTGAACGCTCGCTCCGTGCCTTTTTCCCGGGTGACGTGATACTGGATGTCGTCGAGTTGCTCGCGCCATTCGGCATCGCTCTTTTCGATTCTGGGCATCAAATTCTCCTTGTAAAGCCGGGTTGACCGTCAAACTGGGCTATGATTCCGCCGTTGAACGAGGATACCGCACATGAACCCCAATCCATTGACCGAAGCCGATTTCGACCGGCTGGAAGAACTGCTTGAGGCCGAGGTATTCGGCGGCGAGGCCATGCGTCTTGATGAGGCACAGGCGACGCTGTGTGCCGTGGTCAGCAATCCCGAACCGATTCCGCCGTCGATCTGGTTGCCGGAAATTCTCGGCGAGGCCATCGGGGCTGGTAATGATCCGGTGGTTGCCGAAGTGGTGGAAATGTTGATGCGCCTGAATAACGATCTGGCGGCGGCCCTGTTGGCCGATGAGACGATTTCTCCCATGCTGTATCCCGTTGAGGAAAATTCCGACGCTTATGATTTCGCGGCCTGGGCGGATGCCTACGTGTTTGGCGCCGGGATTGGCGGTGACTGGTATGAGATGGCCGGCAAGCATGCCGAGGATCTGACCGAACTGCTGGAGCCGATGTTCCTGCTCAATGGCATGCTCAAGGAGGATGCCGAGAAGAATGGCGAACGCTGGTTCTCTCCGGCCGAGGAAGCGCGTCTGCTGGAGGATATTCAGGAAAACCTGCCGGTGATTGTTCAGTCGCTGTACAACTTCTGGCGAGCCAAACGCGGCGGTATGACCGTGCAGCGCGACGAGCCGAAATCTGGCCGTAACGATCCCTGCCCATGTGGCAGTGGCAAGAAATTCAAGCAATGTTGCGGTCGACCGGAAAAACTCAATTGATTTTCCCGGATGGAATACAAAAAGGCCGCAGCTTGCGGCCTTTTTTGCGTTGTTGGCCTGTTTCAGCCGAGGTCGACGGGAATGAACAGTCGATTACTGCCACGGTCGACCAGCACGGCCGCCTTTTTTCCGGCTGAACTGACCGCCTGTTTCAAGCGTTCAATATTACCGGTTGGCTGACCGTTGACCGAAAGAATGATGTCGCCGGGTTGAATCCCCGCCTTGGCGGCTGCGCCACTCGCTTGCTCGACGAACATGCCCTCGCTAACGTTCGCATCACGCTTTTCCTGTGGGCTCAGCGGACGCACCGCAACGCCCAGGCGTCCTTGCCGGATATCCGGGGTGTCCGCGCTAGCCAGCTTTTCCTCGGAGAAGGCACCTACTTTTACGTCAATATTCCGGCTGGCATTGGCTCGCCAGACTTGCAGATGAACCTGCTCGCCCGGCCGCTTGGCCGCCACAATCGCGGGGAGTTCGCCGGAGTTTTCAATCGATTGACCATCGATCCCGAGAATCACATCACCGGTTTCTATCCCGGCTTTGGCTGCCGGACTGCCGGATTCGACCGAGGCGACGAGCGCGCCACCGGGTTTGCTCAGGCCAAAGCTATCGGCAAGCGACTGATTGATTTCCTGAATGGTGATGCCAAGGCGGCCGCGCTCGACCTTGCCATGAGCGACAATTTGGCGTTCCACGTTCATGGCGACCTCAATCGGGATCGCGAAAGACAGGCCCTGATAGCCGCCGCTACGCGAATAAATCTGGGCGTTGATGCCGATGACTTCACCCCGCATATTGAATAGCGGCCCGCCGGAGTTGCCGGGATTGACAGCTACGTCGGTTTGAAGGAAGGGAACATAGCTGCCATCTGGCAGATTGCGGGCCTTGGCAGAGACGATGCCGGCGCTGGCGCTGGATTCAAAACCAAAGGGAGAGCCGATCGCCAGGACCCAGTCCCCGACTTGAGTGGCCTTGGAGTTACCGATGCGGACGGTGGGCAGTTGTTTCCCTTCAATCTTGAGCACCGCCACATCACTGGCCTTATCGATGCCGACAATTTTTGCTTTGAACTCCCGCTTGTCGTTCAGCTTGACGATGACTTCATTGGCATCCGCCACCACGTGCGCATTTGTGAGTACGGTACCTTCCGGCGATACGATGAATCCGGACCCTTGGCCGCGCACCGGCGTGTTGCCTTGCGGCAAGCCCCCGCGGAATTGGCGGAAAAACTGGTAGAAGGGATCCTCCGGGTCCAATTGCGGCAGTCCGGAATCCGAAAGGCTGGTTTTTCGATTGCCGGACACGCTGATATTGACGACTGCGGCAGCGTTGGCCGCGACGATGCTGCGCATGTCGGGATAGCCTGCCGGGATGGGCGCGGGCAATGGGGTGGCGACGGCTGCCGGGGGGTTGGCGACAGGCGTTGTCGTGGCTTCGGCAGGTAATCCGAGGGCGTAGGCGCCGCCGATGGCTGCTGAAATGGCCAAGGCGGCGACCGTTAGTTTGATCCGATGCTTGGGCATGCTGACCTCCGTGATAAGTGATGCGTGTGGTCAGATTTTTGCGTTGAGCCGCGAATTTTCAAGCAGTCGTTCTGCGACGAGTTGTTACGAAATTTTTCAAGACTGGTGGTGGAAAACAAAAAAGCCGTCCGCGGATTGCGGACGGCTTTTCGGATGCGTAGCGACTGATCAGCCCTTGAGCGGAATCTTGCCGATCTTGACCTGCCATTCCTTCGGCCCGGTGTTGTGCACCGAGGTGCCTGCGGAATCGACCGCTACCGTCACTGGCATGTTTTCGACGTCAAATTCGTAAATGGCTTCCATGCCCAGATCAGCAAAACCGACCACCTTGGCCGATTTGATGGCCTTGGCTACCAGATAGGCGGCACCGCCGACGGCCATCAGGTAGGCAGACTGGTTGTCCTTGATGGCATCGATGGCGATCTGCCCTCGCTCGGACTTACCGACCATGGAAATCAGCCCGGTCTTTTCCAGCATCATGCGGGTGAATTTATCCATGCGGGTCGCCGTGGTGGGACCGGCCGGACCAACGACTTCGTCGCGCACCGGGTCAACCGGGCCAACGTAGTAAATCACGCGGTTGGTGAAGTCGACCGGCAACTGCTCACCCTTGGCCAGCATGTCGGAAATGCGCTTGTGGGCGGCATCACGACCGGTCAGCATCTTGCCGTTGAGCAGCAGTTTCTGGCCCGGCTTCCAGGAAGCAACCTGTTCCTTGGTCAGGGTGTTCAGATCGACGGAGGTGGCGGCTTCCAGATCCGGCGTCCAGGTGACTGCCGGCCAATCTTCCAGTTTCGGCGGTTCGATCTTGGCGGGGCCGGAACCATCCAAATGGAAGTGGCAGTGACGGGTGGCGGCACAGTTGGGTACCAGCGCCACCGGCAGGTTGGCGGCGTGACAGGGATAATCCAGCACCTTGACGTCGAGGACGGTGGTCAGGCCGCCCAGGCCTTGGGCACCAACGCCCAGCGCGTTGATCTTTTCGTGCAGTTCGAGGCGCAGTTCTTCGGCGCGGCTCAGCTTGGCGCCGGTGGCAGCCTTGGCCTTCAGGTCGTGAATGTCGACCGGGGCCATGATGGATTCCTTGGCCAGCAACATGGCCTTTTCCGGCGTACCGCCGATACCGATGCCGATGATCCCCGGCGGACACCAGCCGGCGCCCATTTCCGGAATCTTCTTCAGCACCCAGTCGACCAGATCGTCGGAAGGATTGAGCATGGCGAATTTGGACTTGGCTTCGGAGCCACCGCCCTTGGCGGCACAGATAACTTCGACGTGATGGCCTTCGACGATTTCGAAGTGAACCACGGCCGGGGTGTTGTCCTTGGTGTTCTTGCGGGCGCCTGCCGGATCGGCGAGCACGGAAGCACGCAGCGGATTGTCCGGGTTGGCGTAGGCGCGACGCACGCCTTCGTTAATCATTTCCTGGACGCTCATCGTGGCATCCGGCCAGCTCACCTGCATGCCAACCTTGATGAACACCATGCCGATCCCGGTGTCCTGGCAGATCGGGCGATGGCCTTCGGCAGCCATGCGCGAGTTGGTCAGGATCTGGGCGATGGCATCTTTGGCCGCCGGCGATTCTTCGCGGTCGTAGGCTTCACCCAAGGCCTTGATGTAATCCAGCGGGTGGTAGTAGCTGATGTACTGGAATGCATCGGCGACGGACTGGATCAGGTCTTCCTGTTTGATGGCGGTCATGCGCAACTCCGAAATTTAATGATGTTTTTGATGTTGCAGGGCAAGGGTCTGGGTCATGGTCTTGTCGACCAAGGCCATGGCCAGGGCGGAGAAAAGGAATACGACGTGGATGACCACCTGCCAGAGCAAGGTGTGCTCGGTCAACGCGGAGGCATTGATAAAGCTCTTGAGCAGGTGGATCGAAGAAATGCCGATGATGGCGGTGGATAGTTTGATCTTGAGGACGCCCGCGTTAACGTGCGACAGCCATTCCGGCTGATCCGGATGGTCCTCCAGATCAAGGCGCGAGACAAAGGTTTCGTAACCGCCCACGAGGACCATCACCAGCAGGTTGGCAATCATCACCACGTCGATCAAACCCAGTACCACCAGCATGACTTGAACTTCAGTGAAGTCATGGCCGGTCAGGGCGCCGTGAACAAGGTGGCTGAGTTCGACCATGAACAGCCAGCAGTAAATGACTTGCGCGACGATCAGGCCCAAATAAAGCGGTGCCTGAATCCAGCGGCTGGCAAAAATGAAGGACTCGAGAAGGTGGATGGGTTTGCTCATGGCTGCTGCGGGCGTGAAACATGGGGGGGCAAAGTTTAGCATGCTGCGGTCGACCGCACCGAATATGCAGAATTGCTGCGCCGCAGCGTGATTTAGTAAGGCGTTTGTAAGACTATTTACGTCTAATGCCGCTTCAACGCTAGCGGGGAGGAAGGTGACTCTCCAGCTTGTGCGGCTTTTACGTCCCGGGTGGAATCCCCGAGATCCGATCGGTTGTTTCAACACAATTGCGAAGTACCGCAGAGGAGAAAAATATGTCGAATGAGTCCGTGCAGCTTTACTATCCGTCCGACGAAATCGTCAAGAACGCGGCGGTTTCCGGGATGGACGCCTACAAGGCGCTGTGCGCGGAGGCTGAAGCCGACTACGAAGGTTACTGGGCCAAGCGCGCCCGTGATCTGATCACCTGGAAGGAGCCCTTCACCCAGGTGCTGGATGAGTCCAATGCTCCGTTTTACAAGTGGTTTGCCGATGGCAAGCTGAACGTTTCCTACAACTGTCTGGACCGTCAGGTCGAGGCAGGCAAGGGCGACAAGGTTGCCTTGATTTTTGAAGCCGATAACGGCGAAGTCACCAAGGTGACCTACAA